>CAMOUE010000139.1 GCA_946626265.1 uncultured Eggerthellaceae bacterium
GGAACGCGAGTTGCTGCAGACGGCCCAGCGCAAGAAGCGGGTCTATAAGCCGGGCGGGCCGGCGGGGCGCATGATCGTCACCGAGAAGCCGCGCGATTTCAAGGGCACGGTGGGCAAGCTCGTCCGCTTCATGGGGCGATTCAAGTTCGCGATGCTCGCGGCGCTCGTGTTTGCCATCGGTTCGACGGTGTTCAACGTCATCGGCCCCAAGGTTCTCTCGACCGCCACCACCGAGCTGTTCAACGGCATCGTCGCAAAAGTCGAAGGAACAGGCGGCATCAACTTCGATGCCATTTGGGCAATTCTTGTCACGACGCTCGCCATCTACGTGGGCAGTGCCGTGTGTCAGTTCGTTCAGGGGTGGGTGCTCACGTACGTGTCGCAGAAGACCTGTTACGAGTTCCGCCGTGAGATTTCCGAGAAGATAGACCGCTTGCCCGTGGGGTATTTCGAGCGCACGTCGACCGGTGACACGCTCTCGCGCATCACCAACGATGTGGATACGCTGGGACAAAGCCTCAACCAGGGCATATCCGAACTGCTGCGCGCGGTGGTTACCATCGTGGGCGTGCTGGCTGTCATGTTCTCGATCAACGTCGTCATGACGCTCGTCACGCTGCTCATCGTGCCGGCTTCCCTCGTGTGCATCCGCATTATCGTCAAACGCTCGCAGAAGCAATTCTATGCGCAGCAGGCCAACCTGGGCGCCATCGACGGGCTCATCGAGGAAACGTTTTCCGGCCACGCCATCGTGAAGGCGTTCGGCCGCGAGCGGGCCACTATCGATGAGTTCAACGCCACGAACGAGCGGCTCTACGAGAGCGCGTGGAAATCGCAGTTCCTCTCGGGCCTCATGCGCCCCGTTATGGACGTGATTGGCAACTTGGGTTACGTGGTCGTGGCCATCATGGGCAGCATATTCGCCGTGCAGGGTGTTATCACGGTGGGCGACATTCAGGCGTTCATCCAGTACGTCAAGAACTTCACGCAGCCCATTACGCAACTCGCGCAGGTGGCCAACGTGCTGCAGCAGACGGCCGCCGCCGCCGAGCGCGTGTTCGAGTTCCTCGAGGCGGAAGAGGAGCCCGTCGAGCAATCCGATGTCGAGACCGGCGAGTTGGCGTGTACGGTCGAGTTCGACCACGTGCGTTTTGGCTACGATCCCGACAAGGTCATCATCAAGGATTTCAGCGCGCAGGTCGCCGAGGGCCAGACGGTGGCGTTCGTCGGACCCACCGGAGCGGGCAAGACGACGCTCGTCAAGTTGCTCATGCGCTTCTACGATGTGCAGGGAGGCGCCATCCGCATTGGCGGTGCCGACGTGCGCGACATCGAGCGCGAGGACGTGCGCGAGCTGTTCGGCATGGTGTTGCAGGACACATGGCTGTTTCACGGCACGGTGCGCGAGAACATCCGCTACGGCAAGCCCAACGCCACTGACGAGGAAGTGGAAGAGGCCGCCCGTCGCGCGTTCGCGCACCATTTCATCGAGACGCTGCCCGGCGGCTACGACTGCATGATCAACGAGGACGCGAGCAACATCAGCGCCGGCCAGCGCCAACTGCTCACGATCGCGCGCGCTTTCCTCGCCAACCGTCGCATGCTCGTGCTCGACGAGGCCACCAGCTCGGTCGATACGCGAACCGAAGAGCGAATCCAGCAGGCCATGGACGACCTGATGGCCGGCCGCACGTCGTTCGTCATCGCGCACCGTCTCTCGACCATCCGAAACGCCGACCTCATCGTGGTAATCCGCGAGGGTGACATCGTGGAGCAGGGAACGCATGACGAGCTGCTTGCGCAGGACGGTTTCTACTCCGAGCTCTATAATTCGCAGTTCCAGGAGTAGATTTCTGATTTATCGGCGGGCTTTGTTGCGGCAGCGTGATGCGAGCGCGCCATGCCGCGTGGTGCCGCGTTCACCATCTTCGGGTAGCGACAAGGCGTGACGAGCGATTTGACCGGCTAAAGGGTCAGACCAAAGTTCAATGATTCTTCTTATTTCCGCAGCCCCGGTATACGTTACGGGGTCTGCGCCGCCCTGCCATTGGGGGTTGACGATGACGTTCATGCTTCTCCGTCTTCTCGAGATTCGCCCTTGCGCGGCTTAGCGTGCGGACGAGTGAGGTGGGTCCTCATTCAGCGCCTGCCATGTAATAGGCCTTCGCGTCAAGCGGCCTGCCATCTCGCCACCGCAGCTTCAGGAACGCGGGGAAATTGAAGAGCGTGACGTCCTCGCCCCCGCGTGCGGCGTTGACGGCGAACGCCGCTTCGGGCAGGAGGCGCCAGCGGCCGTCGGCGAGGTCCCATGCCTCCACCTGGGCCATGAGCTCGCCCGCCGCGCCGTCCGCCTCGAACGGCTCCTCGCTGGCGTCTCTCGCCGGGGCGGAAAAGCGCACGCTCGCGCCGAGCGTGGTCCCCGCGCTGCCATCTGGCAGCACGTTGAATTGGAACTCGAGATGGAAAGGCGTCTTTGCAAGCGTCTGACAACGGGGGACCACCGTGTCCCCAAATGCGCCGAAACCCGCTTGGCGCAGGTCGGCTTCGAGAAGCGCGGCGTTTTCGGCGTAGCGGCGCTGCAAGTCGCGCGAACCATGCGAACGCCTCGGGGTAGCCCCCGGTTTGCTCGCCCTCGAAGACCTGGTCGGGACGCAGCGCTTCTCGGGATGTGAGCACGTGCAGGTCGAACCACGGCTCGCCCGCCAAGGGCACCTCGAACCAGATTTCCGGGAAGCTCGGGCTGGCGAGGCTGCGCACCAAAGCCTCGTGCGCAAGCGAAGCGCCCGTTCCGAACAGCGAGCTATCGCGTCCACCGCGCGCGGCGAGCGCATACAGTATGTCGTAGAGCATTGCGTTGTCTAGCATGCTTCGCTCCTGTCGTCGACGTCGTGAACACGATTATAAGCGCCCGCCCGGCGTCCTCGTCATGAGGGCGTTTTGCAATTGCATGCCACAAGCACTAGTATGAGCTGGATGCCGATTTGTGGGGGGATAATGCATTCGGAATTGGAGTGTGCGCTGTTGGCTTTGCTCGCCTTGCGTCCGCACGCGAGCGGGTACGAGCTGCACAGCGTCATAAAGCAGACGTTCGGATACGTGATTTCCGCTTCGTTCAGCCAGATTTACCCCGCGTTGAAGCGGCTCTATCTTGACGAGCTGGTCACGTACGAGCTCGAGCCCATCAGGAACCGTCCAGGCAAGAAACGCTACGAGCTTACCGAGCGGGGGCGGGACGAGCTGCGGGCGTGGCTTGCTTCTCCCGTCGATTACAGCCGCAGCATGAATCCGCTCTACCTGCGGATAGCGTTCATGTCGCTCATGACCAAGGACGAGGCGCTCTGCCTCGTCGACTCGGCCATTGCCAAGATCAGGAACGAGCTTGAAAACCCGCGTTTCGGCGAACGTGATGCGCTCTCCTACGCGTTCGTCGACGAGGCTGCGGTCGATATGGGAAAACTCGACTTCACATGGAGCGTTTCCGCAAATCGCTTCCGGCGAGAGCGGGTCGTGCTCCTCGAATGGCTCCTCGACCTCCGGGAGGGCGTGGAGTGCGTGTTCTAGCGATTGGTTGTTTGTTCGTTTGCACGAGGAAAGCGCGTGCAATGTTGTCTAGCATGGAAACGCCCGTTTGAGGGCGGACTTGGCGTTTCCCCGTTGGCATCTGACAGGTTGGAGCATCATGGCGGACAATGGTCGGCATCGCTCGTCGCTCGGCGAGGTCTTCACACGCGACTTCGTCATCTTGGCCACGATCAACCTGTGCATGTTCTTCGGTTTCCAGATGCTCAACGTCGGCCTTCCCGTGTACATGGACCAGCTGGGCGCGACCGGCCAGCTGGTCGGGCTTGCGACGACCGTCATGACGATAGCGGCGACGGTCATGCGCGTGTTCTCGGGGGCGCTGCTCGACAAGTTCGGGCGCAAGGGCATGCTCATCGGCGGGCTTGCGATCATCGCGTGCTCCATATTGTCGTTTGCCATCTTTCCCATCGTGGGCGTCATCCTGGGCTTGCGCGTGATCCACGGCATCGGCTGGGGCTTGGGGTCCACGTCGTCTTCGACCATCGCGGCCGACATCATACCAAAGCACCGTTTCGCGGAGGGCATGGGGTACTTCGCGATGACGACGGCCATTTCGAGCGCGGTCGCGCCCGCCGTGTCGATTGCGATTGCCCAGGAAGTCGGAGCGGTGTACATGCTCTATACGGCGCTGGGCATGACCGTGCTCGCGCTCATGCTTGCCGTGGCCGAGACGCTCCTCGGTAAGCGCGCCGATGCGGCGCAGCCCGAAGGATCGGGCGGTTCCGCGAATAGGGTTGCTGCCCCTGACACCGCGGACCAGGTTGCCGCCCCCGATGCCGCAGACCGAGCCGCTGCTCCCGATCCCGCGCAAGTGCCGCGGTACTCGAGGTTCGATACGTTCTTCGAGCGCCGCGCGCTCGTGCCGGGGTTGCTCATGATGCTCGTGAACTTCGGGTTCGGTTGCATCACCACGTTCATCGCACTGCATGCCAGCTCCCGCGGTGTGAACGGCGTCACGAGCTATTTCATCGTCTACGCGGTCGTCACCTTGGTCAGCCGTCCGTACATTGGAAAGCTCATCGACCGGCACGGGTATCGCATCCCGGCTATGATCTCAACGCTTTGCACCGCCGGCACGCTCGTGCTCATCGGGCTGTCGAGCAGCGTCGTCATGTTCGCCGGGGCAGGCGTGCTCGGGGGGCTCGGCATCGGCACGGCGATGGGAACGTATCAGGCGATGGCGGTCGCCGATGTTGAACCGTGGCGGCGCGGAGTTGCGACCTCGACGTACTTCACGGCGTTCGACTTGGGAATCGCCGCAGGCTCGCTTGTCGGCGGCATGCTCGTCGACGTGGTGGGGTACATGGTCATGTATTTCATAATGGCGCTGTTCCCCGTGGCGGCGAGCGTCGTCTCGGCGGTCGTCATCAAGCGGGGCCGATAGCTGCGATTCTTCGCTCGGCCCGTCCGCTTCCGGTCGGGGCTGACGAGCCCGCGTCGAGCTTGAAAGCGTTTGAAAGTGTTTGAAAGCGCGTCGAAACATTGTGGCCGTCATGCGCTCGAATTTGATCGAGACGTTGTACGATGGCTGAGATCAAGATGACGCTGGTTCGGCAAACGACGAGTTGCATAGGGGTGAGGCATCGTGATACTCGCCGCATTCGAGAAGATGCTCGGCTGGCCGCCGCCCGCATGGGTGCGAAAGGTCGAGGCAGCTACCATGTTGGGCGTGTTCGCAAAGGCGTTCGACGTCGATCCGCCTGCTACGGAAGACCTCTCGGCCGACGAAGCGCTTGCGGTCTTCCGCGAATTCACGGCCGCATGCATGGAGGCGGCGCTTGTAGACGAGCGCGTAGCCGCCGGGTACCGTACCCGCCTCGGCGCGGGCGGTCTGAGGTTGGGGACGCAGCTGCGCACCGCGCTCAACGTGCGGCCTTCGAGCTCGTTCGCGTTCGCGCAGTTCCTCTATCGCGGTATCGGCATCGAGCTGTCGGCTGACGAGGAGGGCGTCTTGCGGTTCGGCCCGTGTTTCTTCGCGGAGCGCTACACGTCGGCGGATTGCTGGTTCATGTCGGCGTTCGACGAAGGGTTCCTGCGCGGACTCATGAACCTCGATGGCGCGCTGAGCTTCAGTTGCCGCTTGACCGAAGGCGCAGAATGCTGTCGCGCCGAGCTGGGATAGAGCGCGAGTGAGTCGGTGCCAAGTGGACCGCCGACGAGCTCATCGCCGGCGTCGAGGGCGTGCACGTCGTTGAGGGCGCGGCTGCAAAGCAGGTCGTGATCGAGGGCGGCCGGGCAACCGGCGTCGTCGCGCGCATAGACGGCAAAACCGAGCTCATGCCCGCCGACTTGGTCGTGCTTGCGGCGGGAGGGCTGGGCACGCCCGTCATCCTCGA
>CAMOUE010000140.1 GCA_946626265.1 uncultured Eggerthellaceae bacterium
ACACGGATCGACGTCAGAACCCGTTCGCTCAGCGTCATCCCCGATTTCCAGAAGGGCCACACCATAGCCCACCCCGAACGGTCCCTCGTTCGACAGCAAACGCGAACGAACCGGCAAACCGTCAAGCGCGCCGGCCATTATCTGGAACGAGCGCAGGCCGCATTCGGCAGCCGCATCGCAAAACGCCTCGTCAAACTCGAACAGTCCCTCGAGGTCGCCCGACTCGAATATCTCGCCGATGCGCTCGTCGAACACGGGACCTTCGGGCGCGAACCCATACGGCCCCTCCGCCAGAAGTTTGTGGGAAAGGTCGCCGCTCGCGATGAAGCCGACGTTGCGCCCGAGCGCCTCGGCGGCCTCGGCGATGACGCGCCCGAGCGCACGGTGCATGTTCGGCGAAAGGCCCGACAGCCCGATGCGCACTATCGGACACGGCAGGTCGCCCGGCGCGCCGCCGACGTGAGCGTCCGCCCCGATCGCTTCCTCCCGCTCGGCGCGGTACGCTTCCCGCACGAAATACAGCGGGACGTACGTGCCGTGATCCATGTCGTCACGGTAGCGGTCGCTGTCAACTGCGAAAATGCCGGCATCGTTTGCGCGGCGCACGATCTCGCGCGCCAGCTCCACGTCGCAGGCCGCGGCAATGCGCTCCTGCGGAGCGCGGAACCGTCTCATGTCGCCATAAATCTCGCCGTCGGTCGTCACGTGAAAAGCATCGCGGAACATCGGCGCGTGCGGCGACGTGACCACGAGGCAGTCGGGCGAGCGCGCCAGGAGCTCGTCCACCGCCCGCTCGTACGCGTCAATCGTGTCCTGGATGCGGCGCTGATCGCCCCGCCCCACGGCAGGCACGATAAGCGGCGGATGCGGAACTGCAATTGCTGCAACGATAGCCATGATAGACCCCCCGTTCCACGAGTTTGCGTTGTCGCCACTTTTTCGTTATTGTCTCACGTTCAGCGCCGAAGGACGAGCATTTTTGCTGAGTTTGCGACATTCGAGATATTGCTGGAGTATGGTCGAGCAGCGACCTGTTGCGCGATAGAGTTGCATCGCAAATGCGGGCGCAGCGCAGGTGACTGGGCGGCGGGCGGTGGGCGGTGGGCGGCGTCGTCGGCGGCGGGCGGCGGGCGACCGAATGAAATTACGACCAAAAGTATTAGCTATTTTTTGCAGCCCACACTTTTTACAGACGCCCAGCGACTCCCACTCGAAACAAGCCTGTCCGATGGATCAGCGCCTGAACTGGGACAACACCCACCCGGCCCAGCGCAACCCAGTCCCGGCCCGATGCCTACGCGGCCGCAACGTCCACCGGCCCAGCGCAACCCAGTCCCAGCCCCGCCTACTCCACCGACTTTAGGGACTCGACCATGTTCACGCGCGCGAGCTTGCCGCGCATCGTGAGCGCCACGATGACCGAGAACACCACGGTCAACAGGAACGAGAAAACGAAGCTCGCCGGCTCGATCGAACGGCCGAACATCATCTGGGGCGTCTCGGCCGCTTGGGCGATGTAGCCGGTCAGCGGCACGCCGAGCACGCAGCCGATGAGCGCGCCGATGAGCGCCATCACGGCGATCTCGCGGAAAATGTAGGCGTTCACCTCGCCGCGCGTGAAACCGAGCACCTTCAAGGTCGCAATCTCGCGCACGCGCTCGGAGATGTTGATGTTCGTCAGGTTGTACAGCACGACGAACGCGAGCGCCGCCGCGAGCAGCACGATGATGTAGATGAGCTTGTTCATCACGTCGAGCATGCCCTCGTACGTCACGATCTTGTCGGCGACGAAGCTCACCGTGTTCACGCCCTCGTTCGAGAGCAGCCGATCGCTGAACGCCGCCGCATCGGCGCCATCGGCGAGCTTCACGTACGCAAGCGAGCTGTCGGGCTCCTCGCCGAACGCCGCGCGGTAGCCGTCCGGCATGAGGTAGGCGTAATGCCCCAGATAGTTCTCCGCGATCCCGCCGACCGTGAACGTGCGCGGCGAGCCCTTCGCATCGCCGACGAGGTTCTCCTCGTAAAGCTCCACCGTGTCGCCCACGCGCGCGCCGAGCACGGACGCGGCCTTCTCGGTCAGGACGATGTCCGTGCCGTCAGGCGATATGCCGGCGCCGGTCTCGCGGTCGCGCAGCGTCACGAACTCGGACAGCTCCGAAGGGTCGGACGGCACGATGACCTCGATGCGCAAGTCGTCGCCAGGACCATGCGCGATGAGGTTGAAATCATTCACGAGCAGGTACGATTCGACGTCCGACTCGCGAAGCGCCCCGATCACCGAGTCGCGCTGCTCGTCGACGTCGTCCTCGTCCATGCGCACGACGGCGTCGTAGTTGATGAGCTCCTCGTACTGGTTGGAAACGATGCCGCCGATGGCGTCGCGCAGCCCGAACCCGACCATGAGCAGGGCCGTGCACCCGGCGATGCCGACGACGGCCATGAAGAACCGTCGCTTGTAGCGAAGCAGGTTGCGCGCCGTCACCTTGCGCGAGAACGACATGCGCGACCACAGCGGCGTGATGCGCTCGAGGAAGATGCGCTTGCCCGCACGCGGCACGCGGGGCAACATGAGCGCCGCGGGTTTCTCGCGCAGGCTCGACGCGGCCGCGCCCAACGTGGCCGCCGCTGTCACGCCGATCGAGAGGCCGAGCGCCTTGAACGTCGTCGCCGGTTCGAGCGGCGTGGGGAAAACCGGGACCGCATACGTGATGCCGTACGCGGTCATGATGAAAAGCGGCAAGAGCTTCCCGAGCGTCACGATGCCGAGCACCGAGCCGACGCCGCTCGCCAGAACGCCGTAGATCAGGTACTTCGACGTGATGCGCGCCTTGCCGTAGCCGAGCGCCTTGTGCGTGCCGATCGTCATGCGCTCCTCGTCGACCATGCGCGTCATGCTCGTGAGCGAGACGAGAGCTGCGACGAGGAAGAACATGAACGGGAAGAGTGAGGCGATCTGCGCGATACCGTCGGCGTCGGAATCGAGGCTCGCCGCGCCCGGGTTCTTCGTGCGGTCCATGACGAAGACGTCGGGCTCCTCGATGTCGTCGATCTTCTTCTGCGCGTCGGCGAGCTCCTTTTCCGCATCGGCGAACTCGTTTTCGGCCTTGACGCGGTTCTCCTCGTATTCCGCGAGGCCGTCGTTGTATTCGGCAACGCCGTCGGCGAACTCGGTCGTGCCGTCGTTGTACTCGGCCACGCCGGCGTTGTATTGGTCGACGCCCTCGCCGAGCTGCGCCCAGCCGTCGTCGAGCTGCGCTCGCGCGGCGTCGAGCTCGGCCTTCGCGGCGTCGAGCTTCGCAAGCGCCGCCTTCCGTTGCGCATCGAGCTCGGCCTGCCCCGCGTCGAGCTCGGCCTGCGCGGCCTCCATCTGGGCGATGCCGTCGTCGACTTGCTTGAGGTTTGCTTCGAGCTGGGCGCGCTGCGCCGGCAATGCGGCAAGCTTGGCATTCGCCTCGGCGAGGCCCGCTTGGACCTGGGCGAGGCCGGCTTGCGCTTCGGAAAGGCCCGCCTTCGCCTCGACGAGTTTTGCCTGGTACTCCGCGACGGCTGCCTCGTATCCGGGTTGTCCCGAATAGGCGGCGATGAGCCCCTCGAGCTGGGGGATTGCCTCGTCGAGCTCGGCTATCGCCTTGTCAAGGTCGGCCTTGTTCTTCTCGAGGCCGGCTATCGTGTCGGAAAGCGTCTTTTCCGCCTCGTCGATCTGCGCAATGCCTTCCTCGACCTGCTTCTTCGTGCCTTTCAACTCGTCGAGCGAAGGCGATTGAGCTGCGAGCTGCGCGCGTCCGGCATCGATTTCGGCCTGCGCGTCGTCGAGCTGCTTCAGGGCGTCGACACGGCCCGACTCGTATTCCGCGAGGCCTTCCCGATACTGCGCCTCGCCGTCGGAGAGCTCCTGCGCGCCCGAATCGATCGTCGCCGCGGCGTCGTCGAGTTCGGCCTTGCCGCTGACCAGGTCGTTATAGCCCGAACCGATCTCGTTGCGGGCGCTCGCGAGCTCGTCGGCCGCGTCCTCGAGCTTGCGGAGCGCGTCGTCGCGTTCGCGCTCGTACTTCGCGCGCTCCTCGTCGAGCTCCTCCTGGGCTTCTGACTTCACGGCCGCCCGGCGCGCGTCGCCGATGGAGCCGGCTGCATCATGCAGGCGCTGCTTCACGTCCGACACGGCAGCATCGTAGCCCGCCGTGCCCCACGACTCCCCCGCCGCAGCGGGAACCGTCGCGTACACGAACGTGTACGGATAGTCCTCGGCGAACGCCTTCGGGCTCACGTAGGCGTAGAGCTCGATCGAACCCGTCCCGAGCGATGTCGTCCCGAGCAGGCTCGTCGCCACGTAGGCAGGCGAATCGACGAAGCCCGCGACCGTGAAGGACGTGCGCGCGAACACGTCCTCGATGTCAGCCGTCGTCTTTTCCACCTCGATGGCGTCGCCGAGCGAGATGTCCATCGAATCCGCAGCCTCCGAGAACACGACGCACTCGGTCTCGTCTGCAGGCCACTGCCCTTCGACGAGGATCGGCCTGTTCAAGTAGGCGGGATCGTCGGAAACGGCATGGACGCCGTCGGAGGTGTCGCTCGCGCGCGCCGACTCGAGCGGGAGCGACTCGATGCTCGCCGCGTAGCTGCTCTCGCCGATGCGGACCATGGCATCGGCCTCGTAGGTCGCCATGACCTCGCCGACGCCCTCGATGCCCGAGATCGTCTTCAGGCTGTCGCCGTCGAAGCCGATTGTCGACACCATGCCGACGTCGTAGAAGTTCGTGGCATCGAAATACTCGTCGCCCGCGATGCGCATGTCCGGCGCCGACATGCGCAGGCCGCCGTACACGCCCGCCCCGAGCAGCGAGATAATCGCAATCGCAGCGAACCGGCCCATCGACTGGGTTATGGAACGGAGTACCTCTTTGGAAAATGCGCTCTTCACGGGCGTGGGCGTGGGCTGGCGTGGGCTGGCGTGACGTGGGCGCGGGCCCTAGGCGCGCTTGAACGTCATCGACGTGCCCTTGTCCTCCAAGACGAGCTTGCCGTCGGCGACCTTCATGTTCGCGGTGCCCATCGATTCGAGCGTGACCGTTCCCTCGGTCGAGGATTTCGCTGACCAGGTCACGGCGACGTTCTCGCCGAACAGGTCGAGTGTCCCTGTCTCGTCTTCGGCGAGCGTGAGCGACGTTTCCATCCCGAATGTCTTCATGAGCTCGACGCTTTCGGCCTCCAAGCCCTGCTCGGAACCGGACTCGAACGCCCATGTGCCGATGAACTGGGTCTTGTCGACCGAGCATGCCGTCAGGCAGAGGCAGAGTGCAACCATGCCAACGATGGCCGCGATGGCGGCGAGCTTCTTTTTCATGCGATTACCTTTCCCGTTCTGGAATCATTCACCATGATACCGTGCTCCGGGCTGTTGGGGAACGGGAAAGCGCGGAGGGGAGCAGCTGGAAGGGGCAACGTCACCTTTCCCCTAACGCAGGAAGGGGGAACGCCGTTCCCCCTTCCCCATGAGTCGGTCTCTTATGAGCCGGTCTCCCTAGTACCTCGGCTCATTCGCATTCTCGGCTCGTTCGCGCGTTAGCAAACACCCTGGGCGATCATCGCGTCAGCGACCTTCTTGAAGCCGGCGATGTTGGCGCCTGCGACGTAGTTCTCTTCCATGCCGTACTCCTTGGCGGCATCGTCGCATGCGTGGTAGATGCTCTTCATGATGCCCTGCAGCTTGGAGTCGACCTCCTCGAACGTCCAGGAGAGATGCTCGGCGTTCTGCGACATCTCGAGACCGGAGGTTGCGACGCCGCCGGCGTTGGCCGCCTTGCCGGGGAAGAACGCGACGCCGTTCTCCTGCAGGTAGGCGGTCGCCTCGAGCGTGGTGGGCATGTTCGCGCCCTCGCCGACGATCTTGCAGCCGTTGGC
>CAMOUE010000141.1 GCA_946626265.1 uncultured Eggerthellaceae bacterium
GCATCGGGTACTTGATGCGGTTGGGCGAGTACACGTCCTTGCGCCAGCCGCGGCCGCGGGTGCAGGCGCGATGCTGGAACATGCCCGCTCGGAACTCGTCCTCGCCATAGTACGCGTCCTCGCGACCGGTGTTCGGGTGCACGATGTTGTCGGTTTCGATGGCGGTCAGGATGCCGTCCTTCTTGTGGCACTTCAACAGGCACATGTCGAAGCAGCCGTTCTGGCAGCAGGTACAATATTCGATCTCCTCGCCGGCGTGCTTGTTCACCAGCTTCTCGTGCACTGCTTCGAGCTGACCCTCTTGAGGCCCGAAATCGGTTTTCACTTCTGCCATTTATGCACTCCTCTCATTTTCTCGGTTCTCTCCTCCGATCGCCCGAGCTGGCCAACTCGTCTCCTCTCCCCCTCGCCAGCCCGAACGCCTGTATCCGAAGCGGCCTCTCGGCCGCGGGAAACACGTTTCCGCGCATTTCGCGGGATGCGCCCGCGTCGCATTCGCCCTCGGCCTTCGCCCTACACGGCAGGACTCACCTTCTTCACGGCGCCGTAAGGGCATGTGACGATGCACATGCCGCATTTCTGGCACAGCCGCGACACGATGCGACCCGGCTTGCCGAACGGCCCCTTGATCGCGTTGCCCGGGCAGGTGAGCAGGCAACAGCGCTCGCCCTGGCATTTCTCCTTCACGATCGCGTAGGACACCAGACCGCGGCAGACGAGGCCGGGGCAGCGCTTGTCCAGGTGCGCCGCGTAGTCCTCGTGGAAGTAATGCAAGCTCGACAACACGGGCGAAAGGGCGGTTCGCCCGAGCCCGCACAGCTTGGAGTTGCAATTGCGCTCCGCTATCTCGCCCAAGCGCTCGAGGTCGGCTTCTGTCGCCTCGCCGGCTGTCACGAGGTCGAGGATGCGGGCGCTCTCGTCGAGGCCATCCCTGCACAACGCACACTTGCGGCACGATTGCCGCGCAGAGAAATGCACGAGGTAGGAAGCGGTGTCGACGACGCACTGATCGCGCCCGATCACGACGAAGCCGCCCGAGCCCATCATGCCGTTTCGCCCGCTCAGGCCTTCGTAGCTGATCTCGAGATCCGAGAGCTCCGCGGGGATGATGGCGCCCGACGGACCGCCGATCTGAACTGCATAGGGGTCGGGCGCGCAGGCTATGTCGCCGATGACGTATCCGAGCGAAACGCCGAGCGGCACCTCGGCAAGCCCGCCGCGGGCGACCGCGCCGGTGATGGAGAAGATCTTCGTGCCGGGGCTCTCGGGCGTTCCCGCGCCCTTGAACCAATCCGCCCCGTTCGCGATGATGAGCGGGACGTTCGCGAGCGTCTCGACGTTGTTTATGCATGTCGGCGCACCCCAAAGGCCCCTCTCGGAGAGGTGGGGCGGTTTCGGGCGCGTCGTGCAGGGCTTGTTCTCGAGCACATTGACCATCGCGGTCGATTCGCCGCAGAGAAACGCGCCGGCCCCGCGCACGACGCCGACCTCGAGCGGGAACCCCGACCCGAGCACGTCGTCTCCGACGATTCCCGCCGCGCGCGCCTCTTCTATGGCGCGGCGCACGGTCTCGACGGCAAGCGGGTATTCCGCACGAATGAAGAAGTAGGCCTGATGGGCGCCTATGGCATAACAGGCTATGATGAGGCCTTCGAGCACGCGGTGCGGGTCGCTTTCGAGCAGGCCGCGATCCATGTAGGCACCGGGATCGCCTTCGTCGGCGTTGACGATTACGTAGCGCTCGCCCGGCTCCCCGTCGATGCACGCGCGCCATTTCTCGCCCGTCGGGAAACCGGCGCCGCCACGCCCGCGCAGGCGGGAGTCGACGACCTCGGCGATCACGTCTTCCGGATCGCCCTCGAGCGCCGAGGCGAGTGCGACGTAGCCGCCGCGCGCGAGGTACTCCTCGATGGAATCCGGATCGATCTCGCCGCAGTTCGACATGACACGCCGCTCCTGGAACGCGAGGATTCCGCTATCGACCAGCAGCCCCACGAGCACTTCGGGCAGGTCCTCGGGAGAAGGGCACGGCGCATCCGCCGCGCTACCGCCCCCAGCGCCGTTCGCCCCGCTCCGTGCAGCGCGCCCGAGCACGTATTCGGCGACGCCCGCCGCCTTGGCCTTGTCGACGTTGCCGAACGCGAAATGACCGCCTTGCGGAAAGTAAACCTCCACGAGCGGCTCGGCATGGCAGAGCCCGCGGCAGCCAACCTTTTCAAGAACTACATCTGCGTCAGCGGCGGCGAACGCCTCCCCGAGCGTTTCGTAGACGTCGCGGGCGCCGGCCGCACGTCCGCACGTCCCGTACCCGACGGTCACGCGCGGCGTGCGCGCGTTCAGCCGGGCCTGCCCGATTTCGCGCAAATGCTCGAGGTTGGCGGGCAGCTTCGTCATAGGGCTTGCGCCTCCTCGGCCGCCGACACGATGGCGGGCACCTGCATCACGCGCACGCGACCGTAGGCGTCGCCTTCGACCACGACGACGGGCGCGATGCCGCAAGCGCCGACGCACCCGACGGTTCGCAACGTGAACAGGCCGTCTTCGGTGGTTTGGCCCGCCTTCACCCCAAGCGCCTTCTCGAATTCCGCCACGAGCCGCGGCGCGCCCTGGGTATGGCATGCCGTGCCGTCGCACACGTCGATGACGCAGCGGCCGACCGGGTCGAGCGACAGGTAGTTGAAGAACTCCCCCATGCCGACGATCTGCCCCTTCGAAACGCCCATGCGCTCGGAGATGCGCTCGATCGCCGCCTCGGGAACGTAACGGTAGCGTTCCTGCACGTCGTTGAGGACGTTGAGCAGGCGGCCCGTCTTGTCGGGATATCGCTCGATTATCGCATCGACGGCATCCCGGACGCATGCCGCCGTATCGGGCGCATCGGGGCCCCCTGCAACCGAACCCGTCTTTCGAACGTCGTCGGGCATTTACCTGCTTCCCCGATCCTTCCGCTGCCTGAAATCGTCGAGCGTGAAATACAGCGCGTAGAACAGGTCGTCCACGTCGACGTCGGCGAGCTGGCAGATTCGATCGAGCCGGTATTGGAGCGTGTTTCGGTGAATGTGCAGGATCTCGCACGCCCGCTTCTTGTCGAAGCCGGCCTGGAAATAGGCTTTCATGGTTCCGAAGTACTTGGTCCCGTTCTCGGCATCGTAGCGCTTGAGCGCGTCCATGGCGTCGTCTTCGAGCGCGATGGACGGTATGCTCTCGTCGAGCACGTCGCACAGTATTTCGGCAAACAAGTCGTTGTAATGGAACATCGAACCGGGAAGCTCGAGGTGGAATGCGACCCTAAGCGCCGCGTCCGCCTCCCAACGACGGCTCCCGATTTCACTGAGATTGCTAAACACCCTGCTCACACCGCAAAGCAAACCGCGTCGGGCGAGCGCGTCCGCGAACATCTGCGCCCTGACCGAACCGCGCGCATCCTCGGAGACCTCGCTGGCCAGCACGTACAGGCTTCCCTGGTACATCGCCTGGACCGCCCTCTCGAAATGCTTCACGAGCTCGCCGCCGAAGTACATCTCGAGCGGCGCGTTGTGCGGGTTCTCGGTGCGGATGCTGAACAGGACGTGCGGGGCCCTGTTCTCGTCGACGAATTCGGCCGGCACGGCAGAAGAGTCGAATCGGCCTTCGTCGGCGCTGTTCAAAAGCGCGTACAACGTTGGGGAGGCGAAACCCGCACGCCCGGACACCGAGCCGATCGTATCATCCATGAACAGGGAAAACGCCTCACCGATGACGTCGGCGGCCTCGTAGTGCCATTCCTCGACGTCGACCCCCGTTGCAAGCGCCGCGAAATACCCGAGCACGACGCCGCCCGCCCGCAAGACCGACGTCAGGCGAGGTGCGGTCTCGTAATGGCCCCAATCGGTGAGTATGGCCTTTCCCGCCTCGTCGTGACGCAGGAAATGATCGTCGTCGGTGAACGTCTTCACAAAACGGGGCTCGATCTGGCGATTTACCCGATTGGCATCCCATTGCTCGTCGCCGAGCGCGACGTCGGGGTATTTCGCCCTGACGATGAACGCCGCATCGGTCACCACGACGGGCATGCCCAAGACGTCAGAGGCCGCCTTTGCGAGCTCCGACATCTTGCGTGTGCGGAAAGCCGCGAATATCGCCTGGTAAACTTCTGCGGCTACCATCCGTGCACTCCCCTCAAGCGCTCGAGCAACCTTTTACAGATGTTTTGGTGCTTAAATCGCTCGCACCATGATTACCAACAATAGGCAACGCGAACCAAAAAGACCATAGACCACGAAACGAATCTTTTCGATTCGTTTGTGCAATTTCACAATTCGAGCGTATGAGCTGGTATGTTAAAGGACACCTTCGCCTTCGAGCGCTTGCTTCAGGCGACTGAAATGCAAAAACACACCTTGGTCGGCGAGCGCGCATATCTCGTCCCACGTCGCGAACTTGCACCCGATCGCCTCGGAGTCCTGCAGCGTCACGTCCGACTCCCGGATGTCCAAGTGGAAATGGTAGATGTCGACGATGTAGTTGTCGCCGCTTTCCAGGTCGATGTTCTTGTAGGCGTACACGGGCTCGAGGGGCTCGCCCGACACGTCGAGGCCCACCTCCTCGCCCACCTCGCGCACGACGGCCCGCGCGGACGTCTCGCCCGACAGGACGCCGCCGCCGGTGACTTCCCACCAGCCCGCCGCCCAATGCTTGTCGAGCGAGCGCTGGGTGATGAGGTACCTGCCCTCGGCGTCTTCGACGATGGCGAGCACGTAGAGCATGAACTGCCCCTCGCGGAGGAACGCGCCTTCGCGCGGGATGGTTACCCCTAGCGGACGACGGTCCGCGTCGTACAGGTCGATGAGCTCTTCCATGGTCGCCTCGCATTCTGCGTCGATGATACCTGCGAATCTTACCTTATCGACGGCAAGCCGTCGACCGGATGCCGCCGGCCGCAGCGCAAACGGCGGCGCATCGCGGAGTTTTCAGCATGCGCCGCGACGCCCGCGATCGCACGGGCCCAGAACTTCACGCCTCATACTGCGCTTTTATCGAGTGGGCGCGATATTTAACAGAACGCAGCACGGACAGATGATAAAGTAAGGGCGTTCGTGCACTACCGTGCGGCTCTCGTTGGCTCATGTCGGTTGTGCAGCCCGATCGAATCGCACGTCAACGGCAAGGAGAACCTATGAACTACGATTTCATCCGCGAATCCGACCCCGATATCTACTACATCATGGAAGACGAGCTCGAGCGCCAGCGCGACCACATCGAGCTCATCGCATCCGAGAACTTCACGAGCGAAGCCGTCATGGAGGCCATGGGCAGCCACCTGACGAACAAGTACGCCGAAGGCTATCCTGGCGCGCGTTTCTACGGCGGATGCGAGAACGTAGACCACATCGAGAGGATTGCGATCCGCCGCGCGAAGACGCTGTACAAGGCCGAATACGCCAACGTGCAGCCCCACGCCGGCTCGCAGGCGAACGTCGCCGTGTACACGGCGCTGCTCGAGCCCGGCGACACCATCCTTGGAATGAGCCTGGACGCCGGCGGACACCTCACGCACGGCGCGCGCGCCTCGATCACGGGGCGCTACTGGAACGCAGTCACGTACGGCGTGAGCGCCGAAACCGAGATGATCGACTACGACGAGGTGCTGAAGAAGGCCAAGGAACACCAGCCCAAGATCATCGTCGCCGGCGCGAGCGCATACCCGCGCTTCATCGACTGGGCCAGGTTCCGCGAGATCGCCGACGAGGTGGGCGCGTACTTCATGGTTGACATCGCGCACATCGGCGGCCTGGTCGCCGCAGGCGTGCACCCCTCGCCCGTCCCCTACGCAGACGTGGTCACCTCTACGACGCACAAGACGCTGCGCGGCCCGCGCGGCGCCATCATCCTGTGCAAGGAAGA
>CAMOUE010000142.1 GCA_946626265.1 uncultured Eggerthellaceae bacterium
CCCCCCGGCGGGCAATCGTATACTGTATCTCAGCGCAAACGGAAAAACAGACCGAAAGGGCAGGCGAGGGACAATGGCGACTTTGAGAGACGTGGTGTATGGCGCCGCCATCGGGGATGCGTTGGGCGTGCCTTACGAGTTCATGGACCGCGGGACGTTCACGTGCACCGGGATGTCCGCGGGGGGCGCACACAGGCAGCCCGCCGGAACGTTTTCGGACGACACGTCGATGATGCTCGCGACGTGCGACAGCATCCGCGCACTCGGGCGCATCGACTGCGACGACATGCGGGCGCGGTTCCGTGCGTGGGCCTACGAGGGGAAATACACGCCGGACGGCGTTATGTTCGACATCGGAAACGCCACGTCAACGGCCCTTTCCGAAGGCCGCGGCTGTGCGGGCATCCGCAGTAACGGCAACGGCTCGCTCATGCGCATCGCGCCGCTTGCTTTTACCGGCGCGACAGACGACGAGGTGCGTGCGGTTTCGGCGATCACGCATGCGCACGAGATCTCGACCGAGTCGTGCGTGGCTTTCGTGCACGTTTTGCGCGAGATCCTGGCCGGATCGTCGGTAGCCGAGGCCGTATCCGATGTGCAGGTCGCGCCGGCGGACTACGCGTTCGCGCCCGATATCCCGATTGACGAGGTGCGTTCCGGCGGCTATGTGGTCGATACGCTGGACGCATCGCTTTGGTGTCTGTGCAACACGACGTCGTTTGCCGAATGCGTGCTTGCCGCCGTGAACCTGGGCCGCGACACCGACACGACCGCGTGCGTTGCCGGGGCGCTCGCGGGCGCCGTGTACGGTTTCGACGCGATACCCTTGGAATGGATCGAGGCGTTGCGCGCCAAGGATGCTATCGAAGCGTGCCTGTTTTAGGGCGATGATGCGAAGGGGCGAATGCAACGCATCATGGGCCCGCGGCGATTTGCCGAATTTGGGAAATGCCCTGGCCAATGATACGCTGTACCCGTCCCTTCGCATCATCGGGGAGGAAATGCATGTCGAAAGCGGGAGCGCTCATCTGGCGTAAGCTGTTCGAGACGGGCGACGCGCGCCGTCTGGCCAAGCAGGTACAGGACCTTTCCGACCTCGCCATCACGCGGGACATTCCCTACATCGACGATGGCGAACGCGGACATCTCTTCGACATATACCGGTTGCCAGACGCGCCGGCCGGCGCGCCGGTTGTGGTGAACATCCACGGCGGCGGGCTTTTCGCCTCGTACAAGGAGGTCAACGCCAATTTCAACTACGAATGGGCGCGCATGGCTACACCGTGGCCTCTATCAGCTACCGCCGCATTCCCGAAACGACGCTCTGGCATCAGGTGGACGATGTCATGGCTGCGTTCCTCGAGGGGAGCGGCGAGTTGCGCGAAGCATTCGGCATAGCCGCGAGCGGCCTGAGTTTTCGCTCGGCGGCGCCCGCGAGCTTGTCCACGTGTTCTCGGTGGGATATCCTAGTTATCCTGAAAGCCGCAATGTGTTGAACAGGATGGACGCGTTTTTCAAGTCGAATATGCAGGATTATGGCAGGAGTTTGGTGTAGGCTGCCATTCGGATTGACAGCGCGCGGCTGACTGATCGATAACGCCGGGAGATTGCAGAAAATGAACTGTTCCATATGCAAGCAAGAATTGAATGTGGTCGAGCGTTTCACCTCGTACCACACGGGTGACGTGTACGTGTGTCACGGTTGTTGTGAGAGCATCTGCAATGACGAGGGCATTTACCCATATGAAGACATCGTTGCCTGGCAGGTTATCGTCAAGTCGTTCTTCGGGCTGGTATTTCTGGGCGCGGCACCGAATCATGACGAAATTGCGCTGGGCGTTGTTTCGGCAATCATCGGCATCGCGCTCATCGCCTGGGGGTTCATACCGATCTTGCGCGAGAAGAGCAGGGTCGATTCGACGGTCGCGCGGAGCGTGGCGCGGAAAGCCGAACGCGACGAAGCGCGGCATCGTTGCAAGCACTGTGGCGGCGTGTCGTCGGGAAAGTTCTGCGAGTACTGCGGCGCCCCGTTCGAGGACTGATGTTCGGCCGTTGCGCGCGATGGCGGTCCGCCAGCTGACGCGCGCGTCGACGGTTCGTCCCGCTATTGCACGCTCACCTCGCCAGCGAGAACGGCCTTGTAGTCAGCCCAGTTCTCCTTCAGCAGCTCGGGGGTCGGAAGCTCGTAGGGGCAGCGCTTGGCGCTTGGCCTCGAGCATGCACTCGTACAGCCCCGTGCCGTCGTCCGGGCGATAGCATTGCTGGATGTTGTGCAGCTGGTACACGTCGATGTAGTCGGTGCGCAAGTTGGCAAGCGACGTTTCGAGGTCGCGCCAGAACGCCTCGGGTGTCGTCGCCATGGTCTTGGTCGCGATGAAGACCTTGTCACGCATGCCGTCGAACGCCTCGCCGAGTTTTTCCTCGCTGTCGCTATAGGCGCGCGCCGTGTCGAAGTAGCGCATCCCGCCGTCGTAAGCACGGCGCAGCAGGCGTACGGCCTCGGCCTCCGTTATGCGCTGGATGGGCAAGGCGCCGAACGCGTTCTGAACGGTGGTGATGCCGGTCGATCCGAGTGTGACTGTGTTCATGCGGTTCCCCCTGTGAGTGAGTCGGCTTATCCCATGCCCCAGCCCATGAGCTTCCAGGCGCCGTCGTCGCCCGTGCGGCCGAGATGCCAGGTCCAGTCGGCGTAATCGGTGTCGGGCTCCCAGGCGGTGCCCTCGGCCTCGGCGGCGCTCGGCGAGCGGAACTCGGACGTGAACACGAGCACTTGGTCGAACTCCGGCTCGTCGGGCAGCTGCGCCTTGCGGAGCTCGTTGACGTAGGCGACTTCCTCGGCGCCGCAGGCGTCGTCGCCCATGTAGGCGAGCTTCTTGAGCGTGCAGCCCTTCCAGCTGGTGAACTCGGCCAGGACGGGGTCGAGTGCCGAGTCGATGTCGGATTCCGCGTACTTCTGCGACGTGCCGTAATCGACCGTCGCATCGGCGATCGCGGGGTCGAGGGCACCCAGGTAACGCTCGAACGTGATGCCTTCTTCCATGATCTTGCGCGCCGCGTCGACATCGTCGATGTAACGGATATGCCAAGGCTCGTAGCTGTAGCCGGTCTCGATCTTCTTCTCCGGCAGGTAGCGCAGGATGAAACCGTGATCGGCGAGCTTGGCGTGGATCTTGTCCCAGATTTCGGGATAGGTGACCATGTCCTCGTTCTGGGTGACGTCCTTGCCGTCGACGATCAGGTACAAGTCGAGCGCGAGACCCGTGTGATGCTCGGAGTAGCCCGGGACCGCGACGTAGAGCTTCACGTACTCCTCGCCGTATTTCTCGGTGAAGTTTTCGACGATCTCCTGCTGTTCGGCGACGCTACGGTAGGCGGAATCGAGGTCCACGAAGACGCCTTCCGCCTCGAGGTCGGCCTTGAGCGCGAGGTAGGCGTCGTAGGCTTTGGCCTCGACCTTCACTTCGTCGCCGACGCTGTTCGTGAAGGTGGCGATGTCGAGCGCGTCTTCCCAGCCGGCGGGCAGCTCGTGGGTCTTGTTCACGAGCGCCATGTAGTCGATTGATTGGCCCGCAGGGGCAGATGCGGCGGCCGAGCTGGCACTGGCGGCGGCCGAACTTGCGGACGTGCCGGCCGAGCTGGCGCTGGCGGCGGCCGAACTTGCGGACGTGCCGGCCGAGCTGGCGCTGGTGGCGGCCGAACTTGCGGACGTGCCGGCCGAGCTGGCGCTGGCGGACGCGGCGCTTTGCGACTGGCCGCCCGAGCATGCCGCGAGCAGCGCGATGCAGAAAGCGGTTGCAAGTGCTGTGATGAACGCTTTTGCGGAAACGGTCTTGATCATGGCCTCGCCTTTCTCACGACATCGTGTATTCGGTTGGCAGTTTATCTTAGTGTTCTGTACATATGGTTACGCGTTCGTGTCTCGATTCTTTCGGTTTCTACCGCTTTACGTCATCGGTCCTTGCGGATGGGAAGCCAGGTGTTGGTGACGATCTGGTTCTCCGCGAGCGTTTCGGGCATTTGGGGATCGTCCGGTTCCGGTTTGGGCGGAACGTCGAGCACGGCTAGATGCGCCTCGTTGTCGAGGCTGACGCGCGCGATCGGGCGGTAGCGCCGAATGGCGGCAACCTCGTGCGGGGGCACGCCGAGCTGGCATGCCATTGCGGGAACGTCCGGGCTGCCGACGGGAAAGCAGATCGTCGTGCCAACATTGCCCAAGATGGCGCCCAGGAGCTTGTCGTTCTCGTAGCCGGTTCGGACGTCGAAGAGGCGCATCTGCGACAGGTTTTGGAAAGCGAGCGTGAATCCGACGCAGTACTTGCGAGACTCCGACAGGAATGCGGCGAAATCTGGCGTGGCGTGCTCGGCCAGCTCGTCGACGTAGACGAAGAACGGGTCGAGGTGCACCCGCTCGTGCGCGTTCGCGCAGATGCCGTAGTAGCTGCGGGCGGTGGTGGCGTTCGCAACGGCTGCGCCCGGCCTAGCGTCGGCGGCGGCCGCGCCCGCGACTGGCCTTGCATCCGGCCTCGAGCCTGCGCCACGCTGCAAGATCGCATCTTTCAACTGCATGAACAGCCACGTGCGCAATAGATCGGCGGCATCGTGGCCGATGCGGTGCTCGGGGATGACCGCGACCAGAATCTTCCCCTCGTCGACGATTCGCTTTACGTCGACCGTCTTCTTGCCGGGGCCGAAGATGTTTCTCAGCACGCGGTCGCTGCTGAACGGGTCGAGCTTGCTCAAAAACCACTGCACCTTGTCGTCCGCTTCGCGTGACATGCGTGTTCTCGTCTCGAGCTTCCACTGTTCGCGGAGGTGCTCGCTTTCGAGCTTTTCCAGGAAGGACTCGACGTACTCCCAGCTCGTGAACATGCGCTCGACAAGCCCGATGTGCGGTTCGTACGTGAAGCCGTCGCTCGGGCGTGTGGGGAAGCCGGGGTCGAGCATCGTCTCGAGGCCGAGGCGTGCCATCTGGTCGAATCGCGGGCCGGCCCACTCGTGATGGCTCTGGGCCTTCAGCAGCTCGATGCAGTCGCTCACCGCTTTGGACACGGCGGCGCGGTCTGCGCGGCCGACGTCGAGCGGGTTCATGTTCGGCAGCATGCGCGTGTTCGTGGGGTCGATGATGACCACGTCGTCGATGCGCTCGTCGGGCACGCACATGAGCGGGTAGAGCGCGTCCTCCTCGTGCGCGGCGATGATGGCGACGCCGGCGCCGCTGCGGACGTCCTCGCGCTCCATCTGGAGCACGAGGTTCGATTTGCCGCTTCCCGTTCGTCCGATGACGGCCGTGTGGCGGAAGCGGTCTCCGTTGAACTGGAAGAGGGTGCTGGTTTCGCATGCGCCGAGGGTGATGCCGAGCGAGAGGTTCTCGGCGAGGAGTGTGCTGGCGGTATTCGGGGCGTTGCGCTGCGTCCTCTGTGCGGGGAGGGCGTTGGCGTTTTTCTGGTTGGTATTGCGGAAACTATTTGGCATGGCTGTCCTTTCGTATGCGTTTGGATATGGCGTGTTTCTGTCGGGTTTTGCTTGCAAACTGGCCGGTTTTCCTGGCTTTGTTCGGTTTCGCTATTCGTCTGTCAAGGTGCTTTGGGCTAGGCGTGGCTCGTGACGATGCGGTGCCGCGCTCCGCGTTGAGCGAGGCGGCGCATGTCGACGACGCACGTCGAAACGGCGCGCGCTGGCGGCGCACGTCGAAGCGGCGCGCCAGCAGGGCGTGCGCCGTTTTTGGGCGTACGAAGCCAAGGCCTAGTTGTTCGTGATTTCTTTGGTTGA
>CAMOUE010000143.1 GCA_946626265.1 uncultured Eggerthellaceae bacterium
CCGCCGGCAGCCCGCGCCGCTGCGCCGCCGGCAGCCCGCGCCGCTGCGCCGCCGGCAGCCCGCGCCGCCGCGCAAACGCTGACAGGAGGAGGGCCGTCATGACATGCTGCACGACATGCCCATGGGCATGCTGTCTCGATGAGGGCTTTCACGGCCTATGCCGCTCGCGTTGCGGTCAAGGCGACCAGGTGAAACCCGAAGGCTACGGCCGCATCACGTCGCTTGCGCTCGATCCCATCGAGAAGAAGCCGATCGCGCGTTGGCGCCCGGGTACGACCGTGCTGTCGCTCGGGAGCTACGGGTGCAACATGCGCTGCCCGTTCTGCCAGAACGCCTCGATCGCCCAGGCAGGGCCCGACGACGTCGCCTGGCGCGAGATCACGCCGCGCGAAATCGTCGACATGGCGCTCGGATGCGCCGACCGCCGATGCATCGGCATTGCCTACACCTACAACGAGCCGTTGATCAACTGGGAGTTCCTGCGCGACACCGGCCAGCTGGCGCACGACGCGGGCCTCGCAAATGTCCTCGTTTCGAACGGCATGGCGACCGAACATGTCCTTGATTCGGTCGCGCCTCTCGTCGATGCGGCGAACATCGACCTCAAATGCTTCAGTGCAGAAGGATACCGCTCGCTCGGCGGCGACCTCGGCGCCGTGAAGCGCACGGTCGAGACGCTCGCAGCCCTGCCGACCTGCCATCTCGAGGTGACGACGCTCGTCGTGCCCGGCCTCTCGGACGACGACGCCCAGGTAGACGCCATGGCGCGCTGGCTTTCCTCGCTCGATTCCTCGATTCCCTATCACTTGACGCGCTTCTTTCCCCAGCATCGCATGCGCGATGCCGGCCCGACGCCGCGCGAGACCCTTCATCGCCTGAAAGACGTCGCGTCCGCACACCTCGAGACCGTGCTGTTGGGAAACATCTAGTCGGCGAGGTGCTAGAATCTCCTTGCACCATTCAACGTACTGGTGAAAACGGAATGCCTGTTATCGATAGGGGATGAGACAATGTCGACGAAACGTCAATGCTGGCCATGCAATGCCAAAAGCGCAAGCCTCTGTCTGATTGCATCAACGGTGATACTCGCACTCGCATGCTGTCTGGCGGCAGTTTTCCCGCAGGCCGCTTTCGCCGGGCAAAACGACCTGGTTGCCGCCGACGGATCCATCCTCAACGCGCAGTCGGAACCGCAATCGGAACAAGGTCCCGAATCGACGCAGGTCGATGGCGAGACTTCGCTGCAGACGCAGGCGACGCTTGTCCCAGGGTCGAGCGTGGCATCGTACTACCAACCGGTCCTGAACCGCGCGCGGTACCGCTCGGGCGAGTTCAACACGAGCGCTTCACGCAGTTGGAGATATTGGGACCCCCATTACTGCCTTTTCGACATGACTAGCGACGGCATCCCCGAGCTCATCGTCGACGATTGGCTGTACGAGGCCGCCCACAGCGCGTATATCTACACGATCTCGAACGGCAACGTCGTTTACCTCGGGAAGGTGAGCGCCACGCATTCCGGTCCCGCCGCGAACTCGACCAACCTGTATCTCTACGGGGCGCACATGGGGCATTTCTTCATCAAACAAGTCCGCATATCCGGTAACTCGGTGTACACCGTGAGCTGTTACGACCGCTCGAGTTCGGACCCGTCGTCGGAAGCGGCTGTGCTCAACGGCCAGTCCTCGTACATGAAGAAGAACAAGATCAAGGGCCTCAGAGAATACCCGGTGACGTCGTCCTCAGCTCTGTATAGCGATGGAATCGTCGTCGGCAAGATGTCGAAGGCGTCGATCAGCGTCGCGAACGTGACGTACAACGGCAAAGCCCAAAAGCCCCGCGTCGTGGTGAAGTACGGCGGAAAGACGCTGAGGGCGGGGACCGATTACACGGTCTCGTACTACAACAACACGCTGGTGGGGAAGGGAACCGCCACCGTGGTGGGCAAGGGCTCGTATTCCGGCACGGTGCGGAAGAGCTTCACGATCTATCCGACGGCCAAGCAGAAGGCCGAGAACCGAAAGGCCCATTCGATCACCTACCAGACACACGTCCAGAGGCAGGGATGGCAGAGCTACAAGAAAGACGGTGCCGTCGCGGGCACCTCGGGAAAGTCGCTTCGCCTCGAAGGCATCAAGATCAAGCCGAACGGGAAATGGGCGTACTCGGGCGGCGTCCAGTACAGGACGCATGTCCAGAACATCGGCTGGGAAAAGACGTGGAAATCAAACGGGAACATGTCGGGCACGCAAGGCCGCAGCCTGCGCCTCGAGGCCATCCAGCTCAAGCTGACCGGTAACATGGCGAAGCATTACGACGTGTACTACCGCGTGCATGCGCAGCACTTCGGCTGGATGGGCTGGGCCAAGAACGGCGCCCGCGCCGGCACCGCCGGGTACTCGTATCGCCTGGAAGCCATTCAGATCAAGCTCGTTCCCAAGGGCTACGCCGCGCCGGGTTCGACGGCCAATGCGTTCCGGCAGCGGTAGCGTTTGCGTGGCCGGGCCCGCCGCGCCCGCGCCCGCCCGCGCCCGCACGCCGGCGCCTGCCAGGCCCACACCCGTCCTCGGGTTTCCTCGTGATATCGCGAGCAGCTGCAAGCGCCCCTGTAACACCGCTGGTACAATGCGGCCCATGCTTATCGAATCGCTTACATACACGCTCGAGCGCTCGGGTGCGCTCGAGGTCTTCTGGGGAAAACTCGACGCAGGCGCCGACGCGGCGCTCGGCGTCGCCGCATCGGCGCGTCCGTTCATGGTCGCGGCCCGCTTCGCGCACAAGCCGCAGCCGACGCTCGTCGTCGTGGCGGGGGAGGACGCCGCCGTCGCGTTCGCGCGCAACGTCTCGGCCTACATCGGCGACGAGCGCGTGCTCCGCTTCGCCGAACGTGCCGACGTTCCCTTCGCCCCGTCGGGAAAGCCCGCAGACCCGCGCGCCGTCGCGCAGCGCCTCGAGGCGGCCGACTCGCTCGCGAGCGGGCGAAACGCCGTCGTCGTCGCGAGCGCCCGCGCGCTCATGCGCATGCTTCCCCCCGCATCGGCCCAGGTGCACAAGCCGCTCTCGTTCGTCGCGGGCGCCGAGCTCATGGACATGCCGCGCGCCGACGCGTGCAACCTCGCCGAGTTCGACGACGTCGCACGTGCGCTCGAGGAACGCGGCTACGAGAACACCGGCGAGCTCGACGGCCCCGGCACGTTCTGCGTGAAAGGCGGCGTCATCGACGTCTATCCGGGCAACCTCGCATACCCCGTCCGCCTCGACTTCTTCGGCGACGAGCTCGACGAGATCCGCCGCATCGTCCCTTCGACGGGCCAGACCATCTCCGCGCTCGACGCGGTCGACATCTACGCGGTGCGCGAGTTCTCGTGCTCGCCGCGCATGGCCGCGCGCGCGATCGACAAGATCAAACGCCCCGCCCGCACGAACCCTGCGCTGCGCGATTTGCTCGAGCAGCTGGAAGGCGGGCTCCATTTCGAAGGCGCCGACGCGCTGCTCCCGTACCTGTACGACAAGACGGTCACGCTCGGCGATTACGCGGGGAAAGGCGTGCTCACGACGCTCATCGAGCCGCGCTCGCTCTTCGACGACGCCATGCATGCGTCCGAGGAGGTCCACGACCGCGCGAAGGGGTCGAACATCGCGCTCGACGGCCTGTTCGCCGAGCCGGCGCGCATGGACTTCGGCGGCGAGCAGCGCGCGACGTACCTGTCGCTCATGCGCGTGGGCGGCACGATCGACGACGAGCTGCCCGTCAAGCGCGTCGACGTCGCCGGCGACCCCGAGAAGCTCTTCGGGCGCCTGCGCCAGCTCATCGACCAGGGCTTCACGGTCGTCTTCTCGGCCCCGAGCTTCCGCGCCCGCCAGGACATGAAGCACGCCTTCGTCGACCACGAGCTTCCCATCGCCGAACGCCTCGACGTCCTGGCCGAAGAAGAGCTCGAAGCCCTGGACGCGCAGCTCCCGTCCGCGCGGCCTGCACGGCCTGCCCGGCCCGGAAGCGCCCTTTCCCGCGAAGCCGCCCTGCGCATCTCCGACGAGAGCCTGCCTGCGGAAATCCGCAAGCGCCGCCTGAAAAAGGGCGTCGTGAACGTCGTCGACGTCGAGATCCCGCTCGGCATGATCATCCCGAAGGCCAAGCTCGCCATGGTGAGCGTCTCCGACACGCAGGGCGCGAGCGCCAAGCGCCCGCATCGATACATCGACATCACCGAGATCACGTTCCCGTATCAGCCCGGCGACTACGTCGTGCACGCCGCGCACGGCATCGGGCATTTCACCGGGCTCGTCCAGCAGGACGTCGACGGCACGAAACGCGACTACCTGCTGCTCGAGTACGCGGAAGGCGACAAGCTCTACGTGCCGGTCGAGCAGCTCGACCGCGTGACGCGCTACGTGGGACCCGAAGGCGGAAACCCCCGCCTCACGCGCCTGAACACCTCCGACTGGTCGCGCGCCATGACGCGTGCGCGCAAGGCCACGAAAAAGCTCGCGTTCGACCTGGTCGACGTGTACGCGCGCCGCGCGGCTGTGCAGGGCTACCGCTTCAGCGAGGACACTCCCTGGCAGCTCGAGATGGAAGACGCGTTCCCCTACCAGGAGACGACCGACCAGCTCGCCGCCATCGCCGACGTGAAGGCCGACATGCAGTCGAGCCGCCCGATGGACCGTCTGATCTGCGGCGACGTAGGGTTCGGGAAAACGGAGGTCGCGCTGCGCGCCGCGTTCAAGGCGACGCAGGACGGCAAGCAGGTCATGGTGCTCTGCCCGACGACGATCCTCGCGCAGCAGCACTACACGAACTTCCGCGACCGTTGCGAGCCGTTCGGCGTGAAAGTCGAGGTTATGTCTCGTTTCCGCACGTCAGCGCAGCAAAAGAAGGCGCTCGAGGGCTTCTCGACCGGCGACGTGGACATCCTCGTGGGCACGCACCGGCTGCTTTCGCGCGACGTGAACCCGCACGATCTGGGCCTCGTCATCATCGACGAGGAGCAGCGCTTCGGCGTGGGCCACAAGGAGCAGATGAAGAACCTGCGCGAGTACATCGACGTGCTCACGCTCTCGGCGACGCCGATCCCGCGCACCATGCAGATGTCGCTTTCGGGCGTGCGCGACATGAGCCTGATCATGACGCCGCCCGACGAGCGCCGCCCGGTCGAGGTGCACGTGGGCGAGTGGGACCCCGACCTCGTGAGCGCGGCCATCAGGCGCGAGCTCGCGCGCGGCGGGCAGGTGTACTACGTTTCCAACCGCGTGCGCTCCATCGACGAGGCGGTCGCGCGCGTCGAGGACGCAGCCGGCGAGGCGCGCGTGGGCGTCGCGCACGGCCAGATGGACAAAGACGAGCTCGAACGCGTGATGGAGGACTTCTCGGCGGGCGAGCTCGACGTGCTGGTGGCGACGACCATCATCGAGAGCGGCATCGACAACCCGCACACGAACACGCTGATCATCGAGGATTCGCAACGGCTCGGCCTCGCGCAGATGTACCAGCTGAAGGGGCGTGTCGGCCGCAGCGCCGCGCAGGCGTACGCGTACTTCATGTTCCCCGACAACATTCCCTTGACCGAGGAGGCCGTCGCCCGCCTGACCGCGCTCAACGAGCACCAGGACCTGGGCAGCGGCATGCGCATCGCGCTGCGCGACCTCGAGATCCGCGGCGCGGGCAGCATGCTCGGCGCCGAGCAGCACGGCAACATGAGCG
>CAMOUE010000144.1 GCA_946626265.1 uncultured Eggerthellaceae bacterium
GGTAGTGCCCGAAGCCCATGCGGATGTTGCCGATGACTATGGGGTTTTCGATGTCGGCGAAGCTCGCCGCCGGCTTTCCGGCTTCTGCGGGCACGAGCCTGAGCGCCCCGAACCTCCCGCCGACGACGGGGAGCTTCTCGATGTCCAGGTGGCAGGCAGCGTTCGGGTCGTGCGCGAACTTTCTCGCGTACTTGTCCTTCGACTTGCATGCCTTCGCGTACGTCTTGCCGTCGATCTCGTTGCCGAAGATCATTGCCGCGCGATCCGTCATGTCCATCCTTCCGCACAGTGCAGGCGAGCGCGTCGGGCGCTTCGCCGCCGTTCCATTGATGCATGTTGTGAATTATAGGCGAGGACGGCCCGGCCCGTCATGCTCACTCGAGGCTGAACGTCAGCAGCACGGGATTGTGGTCGCTGTGCTCGAAGCCCGTGTCGACGTTGTGCGCCGTCGCCTTCACGTTCGACGAGACGATGAAGCCGTCGACGGTCGTCGTGTACGTCACGCCCTTCTCGAAGGGGATGTCGTCGCCCCGGCATGTGGGGACATCGGCGAGGTTGTCGGCTTCGACGACCGTAAAGCCGTCCGGCAGCAGCGCCTCGTCGAATACCGAGACCCAAGGTGGGACGAGCTGTTCGGAGGCGTACAGCTCGGCGCTACCGCAAAGCGCATGGTTCCAGTCGCCCCCGATGATCACGTAGTTTCCAGCTTCCGTCTCGGCCTGGATGACGTCTGTCAGCAAGGCGAGCTGCTGGGCGCGGATTCGTCCGCCCTCGTCGTAGGCCGACATGTGGTTGTTTATGAGCACGAGCTGCTTGCCGTTGTCGACGGGCAGCCGCTCGACGAGGAAGCACCGGTCGAGGTCGAAGAACTTGGTGGGGAACCCCTCGTCGATCGGGTAGCTGCGGCGGACGGCGTCGTCGACGTGCGCGTCGGAGAGCAGCAGCAGCCCGGCGTTCACGGTGCCGTGGGGCTCCCCGAACGGATAGGCGAGGAACGACGAGTGGAAGTTGGGGGCGTACGCCGATCCCCTGTCGGGGAACGCCGACTCGATCTCCTGTTTCTGGTTCACGCCGTAGCTGCGGGTCGAATCGGTGTCAACTTCCTGGAATAACGCGAAATCGGGATCGAGCGCGTCGATTTCTGAAATGGCGCCGGCCGTGCATGCGCGCACGCTCTCCTCGCTCGCGGCGACCGAATGCTCGCCGACGGTGGCCGTGCCGTCTTTCATGATGCCCTCGTCCATGAAGAACGTGTAGTCAGGCGTGTAGGCGCCGAACCCTATGTTGTACGTGGCGGCGGTGTAGGGCCGTCCGGCTTCGAGGACGTTTGCGGCATTGTTCTCGACTGCGATCGGCGTGTCGTCGGCGATGCGGCTGTACGTGAGCATGAGGTATGCGACGTAGCCTCCCACGATGACGGCAAGCGCGAGGACCAGGATTCCCACGACGGCGAAGACTCGTTTGACGGCGTTTCCCATGAACTCCCCCTCCCGCGGCGATGTCGTTCGAAGCCCGTCCGCCTGGGGCGACGGATAGGCTCGCTGTCCAATAGTATAGTCGCTTCGGCTCGTCGGCATCGTGGTCGAGACTGCTATAATCGGTCTGTTTGTATTGCTTACACCGAAAGGCTCGTCAATGGAAAAGAAGCTCGCGAGCAACAAGATCCTCTGGATGTTCGCCATCGGCCAGCTGGGATGGGCGGCGCTTGCCGGCGTCATATCCAACTGCCTCGTCTATTACTACATGCCCGAGGACTCGCTGTTGAGCCAAGGCCATACGCTGTTCATCACGCAATCGGCCGTGTTCTTGGGCTTCCTCACCGTCATCGGCGGCATCACGGCCCTCGGCCGCCTGTTCGACGCCGTCACGGACCCGTGGATCGCCTCGCTGTCCGACCGCTGCAAGCACAAGCTCGGTCGCCGCATTCCGTTTTTGCGCTATGCCGCCATTCCGTTCGGTATCGTCACGGTGCTCGTGTTCGTGTCGCCCGTGCCCGAGCAAAGCCCGATAAACGCGCTGTTCCTCGGTGTGATGATGCTGCTGTTCTATCTGTGCATGACGTGCTACTGCACGCCGTACAACGCGCTCATCCCCGAGCTCGGCCGCACGCAGAAGCTGCGCATCAACGTGTCCACGTTCATCTCCGTCACCTACTTCTTCGGCACGGCGTTCGCCTACATGGTGCCCAACATCGCCGGGATGTTCGAGGGCGCGCTCGGCTCGGTGGGCGCGTTCCGCGTGACGGTGGGCATCCTCGCCGTCGTGGCCGTCATCTGCATGCTGGTGCCCTCCTTCGCCATCAAGGAGAAGGAATACGCCGTCACCACGCCGTCGACCTCGGGCATGCTCAACTCGCTGGGCAAGACGTTCAAGAACCGCGAGTTCCGCACGTTCGTCACCTCCGACGTGCTGTATTGGATCGCCCTCACGATGTTCCAGACCGGCCTGCCGTTCTACATCACCGAGCTCATGGGCCTCGACGACGGCATGACGTTCCCGCTGTTCGCGCTCATGACGGTGCTGAGCTTCGTGTTCTACATGCCCGTGAACTTCCTGGCCAAGAAGCTCGGCAAGAAGAAGATGGTCGTGTTCGCGTTCCTCTTCTTCTCCGTGGCGTTCTTCGTGACCTCGTTCGTGGGCCAGGGCGTCGTGTGGGGCATCGTCGTGGCCGTGCTCGCGTCGATCCCGATGGCCATCCTCGGCATCCTGCCGCAGGCCGTCGTGGCCGACATCGCCGAGGCCGACGGCATCGAGACCAAGGAGAAGCGCGAGGGCATGTTCTACGCGGCCCGCACGTTCGCCTTCAAGCTCGGCCAGTCGGTGTCGATGCTGCTGTTCACTTCCATCTCGCTGATCGGCACGGGCGGCTTCGGCTACCGCGCCACCGCCATCGTGGCCGCGGTGTTCTGCCTGGCCGGCGGCATCGCGTTCATCCGCTACCACGAGAAGAAGATCTTCGGCATCATCGGCGGCGGCAAGGGCGACTCCGAGCAGGCCGAGCCCGCCGACGATGCGGAGGCCTCCGAGTAATCGCTTTTCAGGCTCCCCACGCCGCGGTGCGATAATGTAACCACGCAACCGCGGCGCATAGGGGAGGAGGCGGTCTTGCGGATCATAATCTCGCCGGCGAAGCAGATGGTGCGCGACCTCGACGGCCTCGCGCCCGAGTCGATGCCGGTGTTCCTCAACGAGGCCTGCGAGATCGCGGGCTGGCTGCGCGGGCTCTCCTACGAGGAGGCCCGCGCGCTTTGGGGCTGCAGCGACAAGCTCGCGCGCCCCAACTACGAGCAGCTCGCCGAGATGGACCTCGAGCGCGGACTCACGCCCGCCATCCTGGCCTACGACGGCATCGCCTTCAAATACATGGCGCCCTCGGTGTTCGAGACGGGGCAGCTCGCCTACGTGCAGCAAAACCTGCGCATCCTCTCGGGCCTCTACGGCGCGCTGCGCCCCATGGACGGCGTGGTGCCCTATCGTCTCGAGATGCAGGCCAAGGCGCGCGTCGCGGGCACGCGCAACCTCTACGAATATTGGGGCGACCGCATCTGCCGGGAGGTCACGCGCGGCGACCACCTCGTGGTGAACCTCGCCTCCAAGGAGTATTCGCGCGTGGTTGAGGGCCATCTGGCGCCGGGCGACAGGCTCGTCACCTGCGTGTTCGCGGAGCGCGAGGGCGGCCGGCTCGTGCAGAAGGGCGTCTACTGCAAGATGGCGCGCGGCGAGATGGTGCGCTTCGCGGCGGAGCGCGGCATCGAGGACCCCGAGGAGCTGAAGGCCTTCGACCGCCTCGGCTACCGGTTCTCCGAAAAGGACTCCTCCCCGGAGTTATTCACATTCATAATGAACGAATCGAAAAGGCACGCGCGATAGGAGATTCGCATGGCATTTCTCGGCGAGGACATTCCCAAGCTCGGGTTCGGCTGCATGAGGCTGCCGCGCAAGCTGGCGTTCACCGACGTGGCGCGGACGCGCGAGATGTTCGATGCGTTCCTCGACGCCGGCTTCACGTATTTCGACACGGCGCCGATCTACCCCGGCTCGGAGGACACGGTGCGCAAGGCGCTCACCTCGCGCCATCCGCGCGATTCCTACCAGCTGGCCACCAAGGTCAACGCCTGGATCTCGCCGGTCGAGAAGCTCGTGAAGGGCCAGATAAAGGGGAGCCTCCGCCGCACGGGCGCGGAGTATTTCGATTTCTATCTGCTGCATTCGCTGGCGGCCGCCAACTACAAGTCATACGACGTGTTCGGCATCTGGGACTACGCGCAGGAGCTCAAGCGGCAGGGCCTGGTGCGCAACGTGGGCTTCTCGTACCACTCGGGCCCCGAGCTGCTCGACCGCCTGCTCGCCGAGCACCCGGAGGTCGACTTCGTGCAGCTGCAGCTCAACTACGCCGACTGGGAGAACCCGCGCGTCGACTCGCGCGCGAACTACGAGGTGGCCCGCAAGCACGGCAAGCCCATCGTGGTGATGGAGCCGCTCAAGGGCGGCAAGCTCGCGAACCCGCCCAAGGACGTGCGGGCCATCCTCGACGAGGCGGCGCCCGGCGCGTCCTACGCCTCGTGGGGCATCCGCTTCGCGGCCTCGCTCGACGGGATCATCACGGTGCTCTCGGGCATGTCCACGCCCGAGCAGGTGCGCGACAACATCGCCTACATGCGCGACTTCGAGCCGCTCGACGCCGAGGAGATGAAGGTCATCCGGCGCGCGCAGGAGGCATACGGGCGCAGCGCCATCATCCCGTGCACGGAGTGCCGCTACTGCGTGGAGGGCTGCCCGCAGAACATCCCGATCCCCGAGGTGTTCGCGGCCATGAACCTGCGCCTGGGCAACGGGCAGGTGGAGGCGTCGGCGGAGGCCTATGCGAAGGCCGTGAAGGGCAAGGGCCTCGCGTCGAGCTGCATCCGCTGCGGCAAGTGCCAAAACGCCTGCACGCAAAACATCGATCTCATGGACGAGCTCGAGAAGTGCGCCGCGGCCCTGGAGCAGGCCTAGCGGAAGGACTTCGTCTCTAAGCAAACGCGCGGACGCCATCAGGAAGAGTGGTTGACCGCGCCGGAAAGGGGTCTGCCGTGCAGGCCCTTTTTGCGTCACGCACTGCCCGCGATCTTTTGGCAAACAGAGCCTTGACACCTTCCAAGGAGGACTGTATGGTCTAACTGTACTAACATGATTAATACAGTTAGTACACGTTAGAGAAAGGAGGGTTGCGAGGGTGATCAGCATCAACTCGAGAGATGCACGGCCGATTTACGAGCAGGTGCGCGACGGGATGAGGAACCTCATCCTGAGCGGGGCTTTTGCTGCAGACGAGAAGCTGCCTTCGGTGCGCGAGCTTGCCGCGAACCTGGCCATCAACCCCAACACCATCCAACGCGCCTACCGTGAGCTAGAGGCAATGGGGGTCATCTACACGGTGGCGGGCAAGGGCGCGTTCGCCTCGCCGGGCGATGCGGCGACGGAGGCTCGCAAAAGCGAGCTCTTCGCGCAGCTCGCAAAGACGGTGGGGGAGCTTCGCGAGCTGGGCGTGACCCGCGCGGAGCTGGACGACGCCGTTGGCAATGCGTTCGAGGGAGGTAATAAGCGATGATCGAAGTGAAGGACGTGACGAAGTCCTTGGGGGCCACGCTGGCCCTCGACAAGGCCACGCTCACGGTTCCCACGGGCTCGGTGCTCGGGCTCGTCGGGCCAAACGGCG
>CAMOUE010000145.1 GCA_946626265.1 uncultured Eggerthellaceae bacterium
CGAGCGCAACGCCGATCATGATGAGGATGGACGTGCCGCCGAACGCCTGGATGAGGTGGTTGCCCGTGAAGGTGAACAGAATGGACGGTATGACCGCGATAGCCGCGATGAACAGACCGCCCGGAAGCGTGATGCGGCGCAGCACGTTGCGGATGTACTCCGTCGTAGCCTTGCCGGGGCGAATGCCCGGAATGAAGCCGCCCTGCTTCCGGATGTTGTCCGACGTCTCTTCCGGATTGAACACCATCGAGGTGTAGAAGTACGCGAAGAAGACGATGAGCGCAACGGTCAGGATCCAGTTAAGCCAGCCGGACGAGACGGCATCGGCAAAGGCCGAAAGCCAGTCGACGTTGAACAGCGCCGCGAGCTGTGCCGGGAAGTATATAAGGCAGCTCGCGAAGATGATCGGGATAACGCCAGCGGCGTTGACCTTCAGCGGGATGTACGTGTTCTGGCCGCCCATCATGCGTCGACCCTGGACACGCTTCGCGTAGTTGACAGGGATACGGCGCTGAGCACGCTCCACGAAAATGATCGCGGGAATGCATGCGAGCACGACGAGCAGGATCAGGATCGTGATGGCGATTCCCATTCCCGTATCGGCCGTGAGGTTGATGGACCCGAAGATCGCAGACGGAATGCGAGACACGATGCTGATGAAGATGATCAACGACATGCCGTTGCCCACACCGCGCTGCGTGATGAGCTCGCCCATCCACATGATGAACGCGGTGCCCGCGACGAGCGTGAACACGATGACGATGCTCGTGAGCCACGCGGGAACCTCTTCGGAGAACGTGACGCCGTACGCGGACGATTGGAACAGAAGCAAATATCCGATGGCGTTGATGAGGCCAAGGCCGAGCGTGAGGTAACGCGTGATCTGAGTGATGCGACGACGCCCCGTCTCGCCTTCCTTCGCCCAACGCCCGACTGCCGGGATTACGCCCTGCATGAGCTGCATGATGATCGATGCGGTGATGTAGGGCATGATGCCGAGAGAGAACACGGAGAAGTTCGACAGAGCACCACCCGTGAACAAGTCGAGCATCGTCATCGACACGCCGCCGACCGAGTCGGCGTTCTGGTCGACGAATGCCGTGGCAAAATCATGGAACGGGATACCCGGAACGGGCAAGTAGGCGCCCACGCGGTACAACGCCAGGATGGCGAGCGTGAACAGAATCTTCTTGCGAAGGTCCGGTACCTTGAATGCATCGATGAGGGAACTTAGCAAGGCTCTTCAACCTTTCCGCCCGCAGCCTCGATCTTTGCCTTGGCGGAAGCGGAGACCTTGTCGACCTTGACCGTGAGGGCCTTGGTGAGGTCGCCGTCGCCGAGGACTTTGACGAGATCTTCGTAGTGCTTGATGATGTTCTTCTCGACGAGGGTCTCGTGAGAAACGACATCGCCCGCCTCGAAGCGGTCCTCGAGCAGCTTCACGTTCACCGGCACGTACTCGACGCGGTTGATGTTCGTGAAACCGGGGAGCTTCGGAAGACGACGCGCCAAAGGAGTCTGGCCGCCCTCGAAACCTGCGCGCTTGCCGCCACCAGCACGGGACAGCTGGCCATTCATACCGCGACCAGCGGTCTTGCCCTTGCCGGAGCCGGGGCCACGGCCGACGCGCTTGCGCTTATGACGCGAACCAGGTGCGGGGTAAAGATCCTTCAATTCCATTTTCAAATCCTTTCGCTGTACGGGGTGTTTCCCCGTGCTGGCAGCTCGCTCGCCAGCAAACTTACAAAACGTAAGCCTAACTGTCGAGTTAGGCTTACGCTTTTCCAAACTTGATGATTATCGCAGATTCCTAGAGCTCTTCAACCTCGATGAGGTGCTTTACCTTAAAAATCATGCCACGCACAGATTCGTTGTCAACGATGTCGTGCGTCTTGCCGATGCGGCCGAGACCGAGCGACTTCAGCGTCTGCTCCTGGTCGTACTTGCGGCCGATCGCGCTTTTAACCTGCGTCACGCGCAGCATCTTCTGCTCTGCCATTATTCGGCCTCCTTAACCGCAGCGGCCTTCTCCTTGCGGCCCCAGATGTAGTCGACGGACACGCCACGGCGCTCGGCGACTTCCTCGGGGTTCTGCATGAGCTTCAGGCCCTCGGCGGTCGCCTTCACGATGTTCATCGCGTTGGAGGTGCCGAGCGACTTCGTGATGACGTCGGTGACGCCGGCGAGCTCCATGATGGCGCGGACTGGGCCGCCGGCCTTGACGCCGGTACCACGGACGGCCGGCTTGATGAGCACGCGGCCAGCGCCGTACTCGCCGAGAATCTCATGGGGAACCGTGCCCTCGGGCGTCAGCGAGACGGTGAACATGTTCTTCTTCGCGTCCTCGACGCCCTTGGCGATGGCTGTCGGGACTTCCTTGGACTTGCCGAGGCCGACGCCAACGCGGCCCTGGCCGTCGCCCACGACGACGAGAGCGGTCAGCTGCATGCGACGACCACCCTTGACGGTCTTGGCGACGCGCTTGATGGAGACGACGCGCTCCTGAAGCTCGGGAACTCCGGCTTCCTGCTGTTGCTGTCTACGAGCCATTTGCTTTCATTCCCCCTTCTAGAACTTCAGTCCAGCTTCGCGAGCCGCGTCGGCGACTGCCTTCACGCGACCATGGTACAGATGACCGCCACGATCGAACACGACCTCGGTGATGCCGGCCTCGATGGCCTTCTTGCCGATGATCTCTCCGAGCGCGGCAGCGCCCTCGACGGTGCCGCTCTTCTTGCCCGTGGCCTTGAACTCGGCGCCAAGCGTGGAGGCACCGCAGATCGTCTTGTGCGCGACGTCGTCGATTACCTGCACGTAAATGTTGTTGTTGCTGCGCGTCACGCACATGCGGGGACGAGCAGCCGTACCGGAGATCTTGCCACGTACGCGACGATGGCGACGTGCGAGGCCGGTCTCCCGCTTTTTCGCATTCTGAGTCTTCATTGATGATCCCTTCTAACGGCCTTCAGGCTTAGTCGCCCTTGGCGGCCTTGCCGAGCTTGCGACGGATGTACTCGCCCTCGTAGCGAATACCCTTGCCCTTGTAGGGCTCGGGCTTACGCCACTTGCGGACGTCGGCGGCCACCTGGCCGACCTGTTCCTTGCTGGCGCCGGACACGATGATCTCGGTCGGGCTCGGGCATTCGAACGTGATGCCCTCGGGCGCCTTGACGATCACGGGGTGCGAGTAACCGAGCTGCATCTCGAGGTCGCTGCCCTTGACGGCGGCACGGTAGCCGACGCCGACGAGCTGGAGCTTCTTCGAGTAGCCCTTCTCAACGCCCTCGACCATGTTGGCGATGAGCGTACGGACCAGGCCGTGCTGGGCCTTGGCCTCGCGGGAATCATCGGGACGCTCGACGACGATGACGTCGCCGTCCTGCTTGATGTTTACAACCGGGCGGAACGTGCGGGACAGTTCGCCCTTCGGGCCCTTCGTCGTAACCGTGGAGCCGTCGATCGTGACGGTGACGCCTGCGGGAACGGTGATGGGCATTTTGCCGATACGAGACATAACCTATCGCTCCTTTCCTACCAGACGTAGGCGATGACCTCGCCGCCGACGCCTGCCTTACGCGCGTCGCGGTCGCTCATCACGCCCTTGCTCGTCGATACGATTGCGGTGCCGAGGCCGCCGAGAACGCGGGGCAGCTCGTCCTTGCCGGCGTAGATGCGCAGGCCGGGCTTGGACACGCGCTTGATGCCGCGGATGGTCTTGGCCTTCTTGTCGCCGTACTTGAGGGTGATCTCGAGCGTAGCACGCGGCTCGCCGTCGATGACCTCGTAACGCGTGATGTAGCCTTCCTCGGCCATGACGCGCGCGATCTCGACAAGTTTCTTGCTCGACGGCATGGAAACCGTCTCCTTGCCTACGGAGTTGGCATTACGCACGCGCGTAAGCATATCTCCAATGGGGTCGGTCAATGTCATTTTCGTTTCTCCTTTGGTCCTTGATGAACCTTGCCGTCCGGTTCATCGGCGCCCTTAACGTCGATGCCTTTGACGGAGGTACACCCTGCGTCTACTCGTCGGTTCCTACCAGGAAGCCTTGGTCACGCCGGGAAGTTCGCCCTTGTTCGCAAGCTCACGCAGGCACACGCGGCACAGGCCGAACTTGCGATAGTAAGCGCGGGGGCGTCCGCAACGCGTGCAGCGGTTGTGCTGGCGCGTCGAGAACTTCGGCTCGCGCTTCGCCTTGGCGATCATCGATTTCTTAGCCATGCATTTCCTTCTTTCCTAATTCTCCGCCCCGATTCGCTCGGCACGGTTTTCACCAATTTCGGTTCGCTTGAAGCCTTCGTAACCCTACTGCTGTCCACCGCGGGCCTTGAACGGGAACCCGAGGCCCTTGAGCAGCTGGTATGCAGCCTCGTCGTCCTCGGCGGTCGTGACGACCGTGATGTCCATGCCGCGCGTGCGATCGATCTTGTCGTAGTCGATCTCGGGGAAGATCAGCTGCTCGGTGATGCCGAGCGAATAGTTGCCGCGACCATCGAAGCTTTCCGGCGAGATGCCGCGGAAGTCGCGGACGCGGGGCAGCGCCGTGGAGAGCAGGCGATCCATGAATTCCCACATGCGGTCGCCGCGCAGGGTGACCTTGCAGCCGATTGCCATACCCTCGCGGATATGGAAGCCTGCGATGGACTTCTTGGCGCGGCAGATCATCGGCTGCTGGCCGGTGATCGTGCGCATGTCGGCGATAGCGCCGTCGAGAATCTTCGAATCGGACGCAGCAGCGCCGACGCCCATGTTCACGACGATCTTCGTGACCTTCGGGACCTGGTTGATGTTGGCGATGCCGAGATCCTTCTCGAGCTGCGGGACGAGCTCGTTTTTGTAGAGTTCCTTCAAACGAGGAGTCATGGTCTTTCTTTCCTTTCCGATGAATTAAACCCAGGAGTTCTGACCCTAGGTCCCTCGGGCCTAAGCCCGAGGGTCATGTCAACTAACTGTTTAGTCGATGTCCTTGCCGCACTTCTTGCAGACGCGGACCTTCGTGCCGTCTTCCTTGAAGCGATGGCCGACGCGAGTGGCGGCCTTGCACTGCGGGCACACCAGCATGACGTTGCTGACGTTCAGCGGAGCCTCCATCGACATGATGCCGCCCTGCGGGTTGGCCTGGGTCGGACGCATCGCCTTCTTGACGATGTTCACCTTCTCGACGACAACGCGGCCTTTCTTGGGAAGCGCGCGGATGATCTCGCCTTCCTTGCCCTTGTCCTTGCCGGCAATGACCTTGACGCGGTCACCTTTCTTGACATTCATACCTGCCATGTACGCACACCTCCTCTACAGCGTTTCCGGTGCCAGAGACACGATCTTCATGTACTTGCGCTCACGCAGCTCGCGCGCGACCGGCCCGAAGATACGGGTACCGCGCGGCGTGCCGTCCTCGTTGATGAGAACAGCAGCATTCTGGTCGAACTTGATGTAGCTGCCATCGTTGCGGCGGACTTCCTTCTTCACGCGCACGATGACGCAGCGCACCACGTCGCCCTTCTTGACGTTCGAGTTGGGGATAGCTTCCTTCACCGAGCAGATGATGACATCGCCGAGCCCGGCGTAACGGCGACCCGTTCCGCCCAGGACCTTGATGCACTGCACCTTGCGGGCACCGGAGTTATCGGCAACTGCGAGCATGGATTGCATCTGAATCATTGCTGATACCTAACTTTC
>CAMOUE010000146.1 GCA_946626265.1 uncultured Eggerthellaceae bacterium
GCCCTCCCCGCCATGGGCGTGGGGGGTCGCGCCGCTTGCGCAGGCGGTCAAAACGATTGGGATCATATGACCTCAACCCGCCGAGCAGCCGTAGGCGCGACCCCCCACGCCCATGGCGGGGAGGGCTGCGCCGCTTCGGGTGCTAGATCTTGTGGATGAACAGGCCCGACCGGAGTTTCGGCTCGAACCAGGTGGATTTCGGCGGCATGAGCAGGTTCGCGTCGGCTACGGCGAACAGCTCGTCGATGCCCGTCGGGGACAGCGCGAACGCGGCTTGGCAATCGGTTGCGCAGCGTCGTTCGAGTTCACCAAGGCCGCGGATGCCGCCGACGAAGTCGATGCGCGGGGAACGGCGCGGGTCGACGATGCCGAGCACGGGCGCGAACAGCTGGCGCTGCAGCATCTGCACCTCGAGGCCCTCGCGCACGTCGTCGGGGATCTTGTCGGCGGGAACGTGGCAACGATACCAGCGCCCGCCGATGAACATGCAGAACTCGCCGAGCGCACGCGGCTTCACGAGCTCTTCCGCGGCGACGGGGTCGTTCGCGCCGAGGATCGAGAACGGCTCGCAGCCGAATTCGGGCGCGACGATCTCCTCCACGTCGAAACGCGAGCGCATCTCGTTCATGAACTCGGCTTCAGTAAGCCCGTTCAAGTCCTTCACCACGCGCTCGTACGGCCAGATTTTCAGTTCGGTGTCGGCGAAGAGCACGGCGAGGAAGTAATCCGATTCCTCGGTCGGCTCCTGCGACCCGCGCGCGACGCGACGGGCTTTGGCGACTTCGGATGCGGCGGCGATCCTGTGGTGGCCGTCGGCTATGTAGACGCGGCCCATCGCAGCGAAACGCTCGACGACCAGGTTGTTGTCCGCTTCGTCGACGACGAAGCCGCGATGGCGCACGCCGTCGTCGGCCGTGAAGTCGAATAGAGGCTCGCCCTCCTTCGCGCGGGCGTATATTCCGGCGAGTTCCTCGTCGTAGTGGTAGGCGAGGAATATCGGGCCGGTCTGCGCTTTGCAGCCGCGCACGTGGTTGATGCGGTCGACCTCTTTGTCGACGCGTGTCGATTCGTGCTCTTTCACGACGCCGTTGAGGTAATCGTCGATCGACACGCATCCGACGAGTCCGTTCTGGACGCGCCCGTCCATCGTGAGCTCGTACAGGTAGAAGCTCGGCTTCTCGTCGACGCGCATGGCTCCGAACGTCTCGTGGGCGTCGAGCAGCGCACCTGCCTTGAGGTAGACGTTCAGGTCGAACGGGTCGGTGCCTTCCGGGAAGTTCACGACCGGCTCGTCAATGGCGAGGAACGAAAGCTTGTTCGCGGCTACGATCTCGCGTGCCTCTGCGGTGCTCTGCACGTCGTAGGGCAGTGCGGCGATGGTTCCGGCGAGCTCGGTCGCCGGACGGAGTGCGCAAAACGGTCTGATATCGGTCATGGTCGGTCTTTCTCGCGAGGTTCGGATTCAACTGTTTTGACCATGGTAGCGCCATAACTGCCGTTGCCCCAGCTTTACTTTCTGATTTCACGAATACATGAGATAATGGCTAACATTATTCGGAGATTGGCACGTGCGCCGTTATTCTGCCTCCAACGAACGGGGGCAGGCACGGCGCGGCCGTTCGAGGGGGCTGAAATCATGGCCGACGAGGTCAAAACCGCTGATGTCGAAGTTGAAGTCGACGAAGAGGAAATGAAGGCTCGCATCCGCGAGGATGCCGCGAGCGTCTACGAGGAAGGCGCGCGCAAGAACCAGATTCGGTTCAGCAAGCTCATCCAGCTGGGCTATTCGTCTACCAAGGCCGCAGCGCTCATGCTCGTCGCGGCCATCATCGCGCTCGTGATCGCGAACACGGGCCTGTACGAGCCGTTCCTCGAGATCATCGAGACCGAAATCGGTTTCATATTCGGGGAGACGCATGCGGCGATGCCGATTGCGGAAATCATCAACGACGTGTTCATGGCGATCTTCTTCCTGCTCGTCGGCTTGGAAATCAAGTACGAGATGACGGCGGGCGAGCTTACGAACATCCGGCAGGCGCTTTTGCCCATCATCGCAGCGTGCGGCGGCGTGCTCGCGCCTATCGTGATCTATTCCATCTTCAACTTCGGCAATCCCGACAGCAACCACGGCTGGGGCGTCCCGACGGCAACCGACATCGCGTTCGCCCTCGGCATCCTGGCGCTTCTGGGCAATCGCGTGCCGAACGGCGTCCGCGTGTTCCTATCCACGTTGGCCGTCGCAGACGACATCATCGCGATCATCATCATCGCCGTGTTCTACGGCCAGACGCCGTCCGTGTTCTGGCTCGGATGCGCGGCGGGCGTCATGGTCGTCCTCGTCATCATGAACCGCATGCACATCTACGCGATTCCGCCGTATCTGCTCGTCGGCGTCGTGCTGTGGTACTGCGTGTTCATGTCGGGCGTCCATTCGACGATTGCCGGCGTGCTCCTTGCGTTCACCATCCCGACGGGCTCGCGCGTCAACCTGCGCAGCTTCGTCAGCTGGTCCGGCGAAGCCGTCCAAAAGGTCACCGAAGCCTACCAACCCGAGGTTCCCGTCTCGTCACAGGGCGGTTACCTCGAGGCAGTCAGCCATTTTGCACGCATCGCGCGCCAGACCGTGCCGCCGGCCACGCGTCTCGAGCGCAAGCTGTACCCGTGGGTTTATTTCGGCATCCTGCCGCTGTTCGCGCTCACGAACGCCGACGTGTCTTTCCTGGGCGGCGACTTGGGCGCCATGGTCACGAGCCCCGCGTTCTTCGGCGTGTTCTTCGGTCTGCTCCTCGGCAAGCCTATCGGCATCATGCTGTTCAGCTTCATCGTGATCAAGACGAAGCTGGCCTCACTGCCCGAGAACGTGAACTGGATTCATATGCTCGGATCGGCGATCCTGGGCGGCGTCGGCTTCACGATGGCCATCTTCGTGGCCAACCTCGCCTTCCCGGCCCATCCCGAGCTCATCGTCAATGCGAAGGTCGCCATTCTGTCCGCATCGACGCTTGCGGGCGTTATCGGCTTCGTGTTCCTGTTCTTGCAGGCGAAGGCCGCGCACGCCAAGGGCGTTGCCTATCTGACCACGTCGGCCGACGACGTTCGCCAGACCGCCGGCATCGAGGCTGCGCGCCAGTCCAGCGAGCTGCTCGACCAGATCGACAGCCCGCTCGTCCGCGGCGAGATCGAGGCCGCCCAGAAGGAGAGCGCGAGCCATCGGGCCGAGGTGGTCGTCGAGCTCGGCGCCGACGAGGAACTCTAAGAACGATCCGGAGGGCTCGAAGCCGTCCTGGGGAGTGACATGGAGAAGAGGGAGCTGTCCGCAGGGGCGAAGGCCGGCATCGCGGTCGGGTGCTTCGTTGCCGCGATTCTCGTCGTCACGGTGTTTCTCAAGAGTCAGGAGGAGCTCGATGCTGCGCGCGTGCAAGGTTTCGACAGCTTCGAATCGGGTGCGCTTCCAGGCGATTCAAGTCTGAGCAGCCCCACCGCGCCTGAGGGAGGGGATGGCGTGTTCGGCAAACTGAAATCGGTCACCTACAGCGATTCCGGCAACATGCTGGGCAATCTTTACGCCGTCGATGCGGTGCGTGGCGACGATGGCGGCGTCGTGGTGACGATTCGGAAGAGCGCGATGCACTCGGATCCCATAGAGGTTGGCGAGTATCGCGCAGCCGACGACCTGCTCGACCAGATCGAGGTCGTCATCGACCGCGCGGGCATGAAGGAATGGGGCGAGCTGCCGCAAAGCGAGTTCATCGCGCTCGACGCATCGACCGAGTCGTTGAGCGCGCTGTTCGAGTCGGCTGATCCTGGCGATCCTTGGCCGAAAAGGCTTTCGTACTCGTTCGACGACGAGCTGCCCGATGGCGGCGGCGAGGCCATTCGCGAGATTCACGGCCTGATGCTCGCGAGCATGAGCGAAGACCGCCTCATCCGCGCCTACACCGAGTAGGGGCCGTCCCTCGGCAACTCGGATGGCGCCTGCATCGCCCGTATTGCCTGCATTGCGTGAGCAAAAGCTAATCTGACCGGTTTGTAATGCTAATCTGGCCGGCCTGTAATGCTAATCTGGCCGGCCTTTCTTGTCCAGCAGCGGTCCGACGGTTATCGCAGCGATGCCGGCGACTATGAGCACGATGCCGAGGCCCTCCATGGGAGCGATGGTCTCGCCGAGGATGAGGAACGCAAGAACTAGCGAGAACGGCGTCTCGCTGATGCCGATGAGCGAGGTCTTGGTGCCGCCGATATGCTTGACGGCCTGGATGTAGAGCACGACCGGCAAGATCGTGTTCGCGAGCGCCATCGTGCAGCCGATGCCGATCTGGTACGGCGTGAGGGCGAGCATGGTGGGCGCTGACGGGGCGAAGACGATGCACGATGCAAGCAGGCTCGTCCAGCTGAGCGTGAATGTGACGGTGAATGACCCCTCGGTGCGCCCGGTCACTTGGATGAGCACGGTGTAGATGGCGAACGCCAAAGCTGATGCCAGGGCGAACACGAGGCCGACCAGGTCGAGCTTGAGCTCGCCGCCGACGATGCCCGAGATCAGCACGAGGCCCAAAATCGATAGCACGAGCGCGACGGCGACCGGCACGGTCAACCGCTCGTGGAACACGGCTAGGTTTATGGCGGCGACCATGGCGGGGTAAAGGTAGAAGAACACCGTCGTGATGCCCGCGTTCATGCGTTCGACGGCGAAGAAGTACAGAAATGCCGACGCGAAGTAGAACACGGCCTGCACGTAGACCTCGCGTTGGCGGCTGATGAGGCGCTCCTTGCGCCACGCGAGCATGAAGGCGCCAAGAAGCACCGTCGAGCATAGGAAGCGCAGGATCACCGCTTCCCGCGAATCCATCCCCGTGGCGTAGAGCAGCTTTCCGAAGATGCCCATCGTCGAGTACAGCACCGCCTGCAACACGGCGAACGCGTAGCCAACGGCGTGGTTTGCACGTTTGTCGGTCGTCTCTTCCATGCGAAGAATTATAAGCAATATCCCGGCAAATTTGACGCTTGTTCTAAGCGGGCAACCGAATGGCACCGCGTGATAAACCGCATCTACCTCGGTATCTATCTCGGTATCTGCGCCATACGCGGGCGAGGTCTCCGTGCGGTTCAGGCCGAAAATCGCGTCAAACTCGAAGTTTGTGCCATTTGCGGTTTCGCCGTGGCGCAAATCCCGAGTTTGACGCGATTTCCCCCGGGCGCTCGGGATGCGCCTGGGCGATTTCGCTCGAGCGCGGGGCGTGCTCGGATGAAACCGCTCAGACGTACAGGGCGGCCGAATGGCCGCCCCGCCCCGCCGCGTCTTCGAGGAACTTCCCTATTCGAACGGGAACTTGTAGTCGAGCCCTAGCTTGTCGCGCAGCTCGATGAACTCCTTCTGCACGGTCTCGCCGACGGGCACGCCCTTGTCCTTGCGGTCGAGCCAGGCGAGATACTCTTTCTCGCCGGCCGTGTAGATGCGGTCGTAGCCCGGCGCCTTCTTGGATGCGCGCAGGGCGCGGCAGATGTCGCCCGCGATCTTCTTGAACTCGTCTTGGCCCACGAACGCGTCGGGGTCGACGACGAAGAAGA
>CAMOUE010000147.1 GCA_946626265.1 uncultured Eggerthellaceae bacterium
GGCGCCGCGGCGCCGGACGGGGCGGCGGCGAGGTCGGCCGAGCCCGCGGCCAAATCGACGGCTCCGGCGCTTGACGGACTGAATGCCATCGCGCAAGCAAGGGCCAGCAATGCGATGATTAAAACAACGCCGATTCCCTTGCGCCTCGCCTCGTTAGCGCTTGCAGTATTCATTGTTACCCTCCTCGTCGAAACGTACTCGCGAGCATTAAGAGCAGATGCCTGTTCCAGTGACATGCCGTTCACATGTCAATTGAATGATCCACGTGCGCGAATGTCGCGTCTAGATGCTTTCGAATCGTATTGCTGAAGTATATCATCCACCTGCACGTCCGGGGTAGCGTGGCCTCTGGCGAATCGAGCAGTACTTCGTCCAAAATTGTGGACAGGGAAGGGCGGGCGCTTTGCTTGGCCGGCTGATGTCTAGAAAAAATGGGCCTTCAGAGAAGGGCGTGCAGGTTCAAGGGGGCATAACGAAGACCATCCTCGAATCCGACACGGGTTTATTACGAAACGTTGTCAAGTTAGCACTCATTCGAAGGGAGTGCTAACATTCCACCATGCAAAACTACGAGAGATTGGACGCGAATGTCTTTTGAGAAGTTCACAGACAAGGCGCGCAAGGTGCTCGTCCTCGCCCAAGACGAGGCGCGATCCTTGCACCAGCCTTACGTGGGCACCGAGCACCTCCTGCTCGGGCTCATCCAGGAGAAGGAAGGACTTGCCGCCCAGGCGCTCGACCGCATGGACGTGAAGTACGATGCCGTGGTGCAGGCTATTCGCCAAGTCGTTGCCATCGACGAGGAGACCGATGTCTCAGGTCACCTTTCGTTCACGCCGCGCGTGAAGCGCGTGCTCGAGAACGCGCTGCGCGAGGCGATGCAGATGGGTCAAAGCTACATCTCCACCGAGCACCTCCTTCTCGGAATCGTACGGGAAGGCGACGGGACGGCGCTCGACGTGCTTGCACGGCTGGGGAAGTCGGGCGACGACGTTCGTTCCGCGCTGAACGACCTCGTGGGCCAAAGCCCCGTCTACGCAGGCAGAAACCCATTCCAGCAGCAACAGCCCGGCTCGTCGGACAGCATGCTCAAGGAGTTCGGCACCGACCTCACGAAGAAGGCGCGTGACGGCAAGCTCGATCCGGTCATCGGGCGAGCGGGCGAGATTGAGCGCATCATGCAAATCCTCAGCCGCCGCCAGAAGAACAACCCCATGATCATCGGCGAGCCCGGCGTTGGCAAGACGGCGGTTGTCGAAGGCCTCGCCCAGCTCATAGTATCTAACCAGGTGCCAGACATCCTGAGGGACAAGCGCATCATCACGCTCGACGTGTCGGCGCTCGTCGCCGGGTCCAAATACCGCGGCGAGTTCGAGGAGCGCATGAAGAAGTGCCTGAAGGAAGTCATGGACGCAGGTGACATCATCCTGTTCATCGACGAAATCCATACGATCATCGGAGCCGGTTCCGCAGAGGGCTCGATCGATGCAGCTGCCATCTTGAAGCCGGCGCTCTCGCGTGGCGAGATCCAGGTGATCGGCGCCACGACGACCGACGAGTTTAGAAAGCACCTCGAGAAGGACTCGGCGCTCGAGCGGCGTTTCCAGCCGATAACGATCGGCGAGCCGAACGAGGAGCAGGCCGTGCGCATCATGGAAGGCCTGCGCGACCGCTACGAGGCGCACCATCACGTGCACTTCTCGGACGACGCGCTGCAAGCGGCGGTCTCGCTGTCGAACCGCTACATACAGGACCGCTTCCTACCCGACAAGGCGGTCGACGTGCTCGACGAAGCCGGGGCGCGCATGCGCATCCGCAACATGACCCTTCCGCCGTCCATTCACGAGATCGACGACGAGCTGCGCCGCGTCAAGGCGGAGAAGGAAAAGGCCATCGGCGACCAGGACTTCGAGCGCGCCGCCCAGCTGCGCGACGAGGAGACCTCGCTCAAGGAACGTCGCGAGGCCGCGCAGAAGGAATGGGAGGAGGAGTCCCAGAACGCAATCCAGGAAGTTACGCTGCAGGATATCGCCGATGTCGTCTCGATGACCACCGGCGTTCCGGTCTCCAACCTCACCGAAGCCGAGACCGAGAAGCTGCTGCGCATGGAGAGCGTGCTGCACGAGCGCATCGTCGGCCAGGACGAGGCCGTCACGGCGCTCTCGAAGGCCATTCGGCGCTCGCGTTCGGGGCTCAAGGACCCGAAGCGCCCTGCCGGCTCGTTCATCTTCTTGGGGCCGTCGGGCGTCGGCAAGACGGAGCTTTCGAAAGCGCTCGCCGAGTTCCTGTTCAACTCCGAGGACGCACTCATCAGCTTCGACATGTCCGAGTACATGGAGAAGCACACGGTGTCGCGTCTCGTGGGGTCGCCTCCCGGCTACGTCGGCTTCGACGAAGGCGGTCAGCTCACGAAGGCCGTGCGCCAGCGTCCGTATTCGGTCGTGCTGTTCGACGAGATCGAGAAGGCGCATCCTGACGTCTTCAACATCCTCCTTCAGATACTCGAAGAGGGTCGTTTGACCGACGGTCAGGGCCGCACGGTCGATTTCCGCAACACGGTCATAATCATGACGTCGAACGTCGGCGCCCGCGACATCGCGCAGACCCAGACGCTCGGCTTCACGACCGACACGTCTTCGGGATTGTCCGACAAGGAAATCCAGAGCCGCGTGATGGCCGAGTTGAAGAAGCTGTTCCGCCCCGAGTTCCTGAACCGCCTCGATGAGATCATCGTGTTCAAGAGCCTGACCCAGGAGCAGATCGTCCAGATCGTGCGCCTCATGGTCGGCGACCTTCGCGAGCGCATGATCGAGCAGAACATGTCCATCAACTTGACGGACGAGGCGTGCAAGTTCATTGCGAAGGAGGGGACGGACACCACGTTCGGAGCGCGTCCGCTGCGCCGCGCGATCCAGCGCCTGCTCGAGGACCCGCTGTCGGAGGAGATCCTCGAGGGCAAGTGGACGAGCGGCATGATCGTCGATGTCGACGTCAAGGACGGGGAGCTCGTGTTCAGCCAGGGCTCGGGCGAGATTCCCGAACCGCGCAAGCGGGACACCATCGCCCAGCAAGCCGAGTTGCTGCTGCGCGATTACAATCTCGGGAACGCGAGCGTTCCGTCGGGCGGCATCGCGTCGGGCGGCGCGGCTTCGTAGAACCGCGCCTTAGGCAGCGGCCGACAGGCGAAAGATAACACCTCTTTGTCCCGATTTGCTGTGCCGGGGCGGGCATGAGTCCGCCCCGGCTTTTTTTGTCGTATGATGGTACATCAGGAGAAAGCGAATATCTGATGGGGTGGATTTATGGGAAGAGCCGACTCCAAGGCAGAACCCGGGTTCGCGCCGAGCACGTCCGAGGGGGCTTTGGCGGCCGAGGGCGTCGATGTGATGCCCGATGCGCCGACGTTTGCGGAAGGGACGATAGACTTCGACGCCTTGAGCAAATCGCTCGCGGGGCTCGAGGGCAAGCTCGACAAGAAGCCCAAGACTGCGGCGATCATTCTTGCAGGAGGCACGGGCGACCGTTTCGGGCGCGAGGGCGGAAAGCAGCTCGTCGAGATAGCCGGCAAACCCGTGCTCACGTGGTCTGCCGAATCGTTTGACGCGGTCGGCGACGTCGGGCTCATCGTCGTTGTGTGTCCGGAGGACCGCAGGGACGAGTACTTGAAGAGGGCGATCGACCCCTTCCCGTTCGTGACGCCCGTAGCCGTTGCCCCGTCTGGTCCTACGCGGCAGGAATCTGCGTTCTCGGGCCTCGAGTACGTTCCCGAGGACTACGAGTACGTCGTGCTTCATGATGGCGCGCGTCCCCTGGTCACCCCGCAGCTCATCGAGCACACCATCGCCACGGTGAAGGGGAACATCGACGCGGATGGAGCCGTGGTCGCGCATCCCGCGATCGACACGCTCAAGGTGGTCGAGAACGGCGTGGTCGCGGGGACCCCCGACCGCAACGTGTTCTGGAATGCGCAAACGCCGCAGGTGTTCCGGTCGGGCATCTATCGCAGGGCGCATGCCGCGGCGCTTTCCGACGGCTTCGTCGGCACGGACGACTCGTCGCTCATCGAGCGGCTCGGCGGTCGCGTCCTCGTCGTGGAGGGCCCGCGCGACAACTTGAAGCTGACGGTTCCCGAGGATTACGAGTTGCTCGAGGCCGCCGTGTACAAGCTGTATGGCCGATAATGGCAAGAACGCCTCGTCATGGCAGGCCATTGCAGTTCGAACGAGAAAGGTAAGCGATGAATCTCGACCCACGCAAGCTGCGTACCGGTCTCGGCGTTGACGTTCACGCATTCGCGCCGGGTCGGCCGTTGATCGTCGGAGGCGTGAACATACCGCACTTCCAGGGCCTCGAGGGCCACTCGGACGCCGATGTCCTCACGCATGCCGTCATGGACGCCCTGCTGGGCGCCGCACGTGCCGGAGATATCGGAAAGCTGTTCCCGCCCGACGACCCTGCATTCGAGGGCGCTGACTCCCTAAAGCTGCTCGAGCATGTGGCTGCGAAGGTGCGCGGACTCGGATTCGAGATCGTCGATGTCGATTCCGTGATCGCCGCCCAGGCCCCCAAGATGACGCCGCATCGAGACGACATGCGCGAGAATCTGGCACACGCCATGGGGATCGACGTCGACAACGTCGGCGTGAAGGCCACGACGACCGAGCGTCTCGGCTACGAAGGCCGTGAAGAGGGCATAACAGCCTATGCGACCTGCCTGCTGTTGAAAACCGAATAGGAGAACCATGATTCGCATTTACGATACCAAGATGCACACGAAAGTCGACTTCACCGCGCTCGAGCACGGGAAGGTGAAGATGTACGTGTGCGGTCCGACCGTGTACAACTACATTCATATTGGCAATGCACGTACGTTCATGTCGTTCGACATGATTCGCCGTTATCTCGAATGGAGGAAATTCGACGTCATATTCGTCCAGAACATCACCGATGTCGACGACAAGATAATCAACAAGGCGAACGAAGAGGGCCGCAGCGCCGCGGAAGTCGCCGAGGAATACACGAAAGCCTTCATCGACGACATGCATGCCGTCAACGTCATGGATCCGACGGTCCGACCCAAGGCGACCGAGGAGATCGACACCATGATCGCCATGGTGAAGGACCTCGTCGACGGCGGGCATGCGTACGCCACCGAAGACGGGGACGTGTATTTCAGCGTTCGGTCGTTCCCGAGCTACGGCTCGCTGTCCGGCCGCAACATCGACGAGATGGAGGCAGGCCATCGAGACCTGCGCACAGAGGGTATCGAGGACCGCAAGCAGGACCCGCTCGACTTTGCGCTCTGGAAGGCGGCGAAGCCCGGCGAGCCGGCCTGGGAATCGCCCTGGGGCATGGGGCGGCCCGGTTGGCATATCGAGTGCTCGTGCATGTCGAAGAAGTATCTGGGATTGCCGTTCGACATCCACGGTGGCGGTGCCGACCTGGTGTTCCCGCATCACGAGAACGAGCGGGCGCAGTCCGAGGCCGCCTGCGGGTGCGAGTTCGCGCACCATTGGATGCATGGCGGCATGCTGCAGATCAACGGCGAGA
>CAMOUE010000148.1 GCA_946626265.1 uncultured Eggerthellaceae bacterium
GCTCCCGCGAAGCGCGCGAGGACGCCCCGTGCGAAAGCCGCCAAACCCGAGGCGTCCGACGAGGCCGGCATGCAACCGGCGAAGCCGGCGGACGACGCAGGTGCGGAGAAGCCGGCGGACGAGGCTTTGGCCGAGCAGCCTGCGAAACCGAAACGGACGCGTTCGCGCAAGACCGTCATCGACGCGTCGTCCGAAAGCAAAACCGCTGCCGGCGACTCCGGGGCCGACGAGGGCAAATCGTCGGGCGAAAAGGCCGCCGACGGCAAGAAAGCCGGCAAGCAGGCTTCGCAGCGTCAGAACGACCGTCAAAACGAACGACAGAACAATAGGCAGAACAACCGCCGGAACCGCCGGAACCGCCGCGATCGCGAAATCGCGCCGTCGGTGACGCGAGAGGAACTCGCCGAGCTCAAGGTGGCCGAGCTGCGCGAACGCGCGGCCGAGCTCGAGCTCGACGTCACGGGGCTCAAGAAGGCCGAGCTCGTCGAGGCCGTATTCGTCGCGAGCGTGAAAGCGGAGGGCTTCCTCGAGGTCGAGGGCGTGCTCGATATTCTTTCCGACGGCTACGGCTTCCTTCGCACGAACGGCTACTTGCCCAGCGAATCGGACTGCTATGTCGGTACGTCGCTCATAAAGCGGAACGGGTTGCGAAAAGGCGATTACATCTGCGGTCAAACCCGTCCCGCGCGCGAGAACGAGAAATTCGCGGCGATTCAGAAGATTTCGACTGTGAACGGAACGCCGCTCGAAGAGCTCGGCAATCGTCCCCGATTCGCCGACTTGACGCCGATCTATCCTTGCGACAGGCTCGTCATGGAGCACGGCAAGAACACGACGACGGCGCGTGTCATAGACTTGGTCGCGCCCATCGGCAAGGGGCAGCGCGGTTTGATCGTGTCGCCCCCCAAAGCTGGCAAGACAACCATTTTGAAGGATATCGCCGCTTCTATCAGCGCGAACAATCCCGAAATCCACCTCATGTGCCTTCTGGTCGACGAGCGCCCCGAAGAAGTCACCGACATGCAGCGCTCGATCAAGGGCGAGGTGATATCGTCGACGTTCGACATGCCCGCGGACAACCACATCGCCGTCGCCGAGATGGTGATCGAACGCGCCAAGCGCCTCGTGGAGAGGGGCGAGGACGTCGTCATCCTGCTCGACTCGATAACCCGCCTCGCGCGAGCCTACAACCTCGCGCAGCCCGCATCGGGCCGCGTTCTTTCGGGCGGCGTCGACTCCACGGCGCTGTACCCGCCGAAGCGCTTCCTGGGCGCGGCGAGGAACATCGAGAACGGCGGTTCGCTCACCATCCTGGCATCGGCGCTCATCGAGACGGGATCGAAGATGGACGAAGTCATCTTCGAGGAGTTCAAGGGCACGGGCAACATGGAGCTCAGGCTCGACCGCCAGCTCGCCGACAGGCGCATTTTCCCCGCCATCGACCCGGTTGCTTCCGGCACGCGCAAGGAGGAGCTGTTGCTCGACAACCAGATGGCGCCGCTCATCTGGGCCGTCCGCAGGCTCCTTGCGAACTTGAACAATACGGAGCGCGCCATGGACATGCTGATAAAGTCCATCAGGCAGACGGACGACAATACCGAGTTTTTGCTGCGCACTGCCCGCAAGGCCCAGCACAGCAAGTCTGAAACCCTCGAGCTCTAGGGTTCAAAAGGAGATCCGACATGCCTACGGATGACAACTACTGGGGCAATCCGCAAGCCCCAACGAGCCCTTCGCAGGGAGGCGCTGCGCAACAGGCGGCTCCCTTCGCGCAAGCCGCGACGGCGCCGCCCGGCACGACCCAACAGGCGGCTCCCTACGCTTCGGCGTTTGCGCCTGCGCCGGGTGCGCCTGCCATGCAACCTCAACAGAAGGGTCATGGCTGGATCATCGCGATCGTCGTAGTGGTCGCACTGCTCGTATTCGCCTTGGCGGCCATGAAATCGTGCAGCGATTCCATCTCGAGCATGAGCTCGTTGGGCACCGTCGGCGGGTCGAGCCTCGATGCGTTGAACGAAGACGCGATCGCGATCATCGACATCGCAGGCACTATCCAGTACGACGGCAGCGCTTGCAGCCCCGAAGGGCTCAAGGAGCTGCTCGACGAGGCGGAAGAGGACGATTACGTGAAAGGCGTCGTCCTCCGCGTCGACTCCGGCGGCGGTACCGCGACCGCAGGCGAGGAGATGGCGGCGTACGTGCGCGACTTCTCCAAACCGATTGTCGTGTCGAGCGCTTCGATCAACGCGAGTGCGGCCTACGAGATATCCTCGCAAGCCGATTACATATTCGTCGCGAAATCGACGGAGATAGGCGCCATCGGCACGGCCATGCAGCTGACCGACCTCTCGGGCTTGCTCGAGAAAATCGGCGTCAACATGGAGACGATCGTGTCTGCCGACGAAAAGGACTCGTCGTACGGCTATCGTCCCCTGACGGACGAAGAGCGCGCCTACTACCAGGGGATGATCGACCAGATCAACCAGGTGTTTCTCGAGAACGTCGCCGAAGGGCGCTCCATGACCCTCGATCAGGTCAAAGAGCTGGCAACCGGCATGCCTTTCACGGGCATCACCGCCGTCGAGAACGGTCTGGCGGACGAGATCGGCACGCGTGAGGACGCCGTTGAGAAGGCGGCCGAGCTTGCGGGCGTGAGCGATTACACGACAACCGACCTGTACTTCTCCTCCTACGATATTTCCGATCTCGCCTACCTGTTCAGCGAGGACCAGTCGAAGTACGAGACCCTTCTGGGTCTTCTGAGCGAGAACCAAGGACCGCGCTTCAAGTAGGGTGGGGTACGAACCGCATTCATTGAGAACCGAGGAACGACCAATGTCCAACAACGAAACGTTCGAGCGCCAGAGCTGGCCTGCCCGCGCGGTGGTGACCGCCGGCATGCCCTATGGCAACAAGCCGCTGCATTTCGGCCATATCGCAGGCGTGTTCGTGCCTGCCGATTGCTATGCGCGATTCCTGCGCGATCGAATCGGCGCCGAGAACGTCAGGTTCATCAGCGGCACGGATTGCTTTGGTTCGCCGATTGACGAGGGGTACCGCAAGCTCGTCGAGGCGGGCGAGTTCGATGGCACGATCGCAGAATACGTGCAACGCAACCACGACGCGCAGAAGGCGACTCTCGACGCGTACGATATCTCGCTTTCGATATACGAAGGGTCCGGGATCGGCCATGCGGGCGAATGCCAGCAGAACCTGTCGGAGAACATCATCCGCCGCCTCCACGAGAACGGCTTCCTTCACAAACGCTCGACCATGCAGTTCTACGACGCCGAGGCGGGCATATACCTGAACGGGCGGCAGGTGCAGGGGCGCTGCCCCGTGCAAGGGTGCAAGTCCGAGCATGGGTATGCCGACGAATGCGACCTCGGCCATAGCTACGCCCCCGAGGAGCTCATAGCGCCGAAATCGTCGGTCACGGGCACGGTGCCCGAGATGCGCCCGGTCGAGAACTGGTATTTCGACCTCCCCGCGTTCAAGGATTTCCTGCGCGGGCACGTCAAGGGGCTCGAGGAAGACCCCGACATCCGCGCCATCGTTCCGCAGACATGCGCCGAGTTCCTCGGCGCTCCGATCATATACGTGAAGAACGACGAGCGCGAGATGCTCGAGGCGGTTGCCGAGAAGCTGCCTTCGCATGTCGTTCGCGACCCCGAGAAGGGAAAGGCGTCGTTCGAGGTGGAATTCGAGACCATCGAAGACCGCGATACCGCCCGGGACGTGCTCCGCTCGGCGGGCTTGCGCTTCCGCACGGGCAAGGCGCTCGTGCCGTTCCGCATCACGGGGAACATCGAGTGGGGCGTCAAGGCCCCCGTAATCGACGGGGTCGAGGGCTTGACGGTCTGGTGCTGGCCCGAGAGCCTGTGGGCGCCCATCTCGTTCACCATCGCGGCCAATGACGCTTTGGGTTTGCCCGAAGGCTCCTGGCGCGATTTCTGGTGCAGCGAGGATGCGGAAGTCTACCAGTTCATCGGGCAGGACAACCTGTATTTCTACGGCGTGGTGCAGCCGGCGCTCTGGGAAGCGCTGCGTCCAGGCGACGTGTTCTTCCACGAGGCGACCGACCGTCCGCTCAAGCAGACGAGGCTCATCGCGAACTACCACGTGCTGCTGGGCAACAAGAAGGCGTCGTCGTCCGGTTCTGTGAAACCGCCTACGGCAGACGAGCTTCTCGAGCACTATACCCAGGCGCAGCTGCGGGCGCACTTCCTCGCACTCGGGCTCGGCCAGAAGTCGGTGGGCTTCAAGCCGAAGGCGTTCGATCCCGACGAGAAGGTGCGTAACGACACGCGAGTCGCGGACCCGGCGCTCAAGGAGTCGAAGCTGCTGTCGAACGTGTTCAACCGCTTGGCGCGAAGCGTCCTCTACGAGGCGAAGCGCAATTTCGACGGGGCCGTTCCTCTCGATGCGCCCACGCCGGCCGTTGCCGAGCGCGCCCATAAGGCGCTTGCGGATTACGATCGCACGATGAAGCGCGCCGAGTTGCACACGATCATGTCGATCATGGACGAGTTCATCCGCTATGCGAACAAGACGTGGGCAGATGGGATTTCAGCTGCCGAGGCCCTGGAAGTCGCCGGCGACGACGAGGCGACTGCGGCAAGGCGCCAGGAAGCGCGCCGCCAGGTGCTCGCCGACGCGTCGTATCTGCTTTGGATCTGCACGCTTCTCATGCATCCGGTCGTTCCGGCGGGATGCGAGGACATCTGCGAGAAACTCCAGTTCGACCGCGATGCGTTCTTCAGTTGGGACCATGCGTTCGAAACGCTCGCCGAGCTCGATTCGCAAGGCGAGGAGCATGCCGTCGCGGAGTTGCCGCCCCGCTACGACTTCTTCTAGGGTTGTCGGGCGTCTACGTGCAGATGTGGCCGAAGTTCCATGAAAACTGTCCAGTCTTCATAATTCGAGGTAAAAGCGGTAAAGTGGCTGTCGGCTCTTCCGAACGTAATCGGAATGTCGCGTCATCTTCACAATTCAGTGGTACGCTTTATTCGCGAAAACCGGAAACGGAGGACGTGTTTATGATTCGAATCGCTCAGTTTGCAGGCGCAAAGATCGGCGCCGTCGCAGGGGCAGCCGCCTTGTCGGCTGCGCTTGCCTGTTCCATCGCGCTTCCCGCAGAGCCAGCGCTCGCCGTCACGGCCGCAGAGAAAGAGGCCGAGGCGCAAAGCGCGTTGGTGCAGCTCAACGCAATGCAAGAGACCCTGAACCAGGCTTCTGCCAACTATTACCAGTGCTTGTTCGACTATCAGACCGCCGTTACGGCCCGCGATGCCGCCGAGAAGCGCGTCAACGAGCTGACGGCAGAGATTTCGGAAATCCAAGGGCGTCTCGGGAACCGCGCACGCGACATGTACCGCGAGGGCTCCGCCTCGGTGGTCGACGTGCTGCTCGGCTCCGCCTCGTTCAAGGAGTTCACGAACAACTGGGATTTGCTGAACCGCATGAACCAGG
>CAMOUE010000149.1 GCA_946626265.1 uncultured Eggerthellaceae bacterium
CCAGGTCCTTGGCCTTCTCGGTGGCGATGTCGCGGTCCTTGTGCACCCACGAGCATTGCTCGCGCAGGTTGGCGACTTCCAGCATGTAGGGGTTGATCGGGGTGTCGGCGAGGAGCTTGCGCCACGTGGGCTCGTGCATGCGCGGCGAGCAGGCGCCGACGACGACGCGGTCGATGCCCTTCTCGATGATGGCGTTCTTCACGCCTTCTTGGCCGGGGTCCGAGCACGTGTACTTGTTCGTCTCGACGTAGACGACGTCGGGAAGCGAGCGCGCCATCTCGGCGACAGCCTCGACGTCGACGGTTGCGGCGATGTTGCTGCCGCAGTAGCAGAGGAAAACGCCGATTCTGCTCATCGTTTCGCCTCCTTCTCGCTCTCGGCCGCCTTCTTGGCCTTTTCCGCCTTCTTTTGCGCGATTCTAGCTGCGATCTCGGCTTTCTTGCGCCGTTCTTCCGCCTGTGCGGCGAGGTCCGCTTCCTGCGCCTCGAGGGCGTCGAGCTCGCGTCTGAGCAGGAGCATCTCGGCAGGGTGGAAGTGGATGTCGATTCCCACCTCCGCCGGCTCGGCTCCGAACGAGAGCCCTATGAGCTCGGTGAAGTAGTAGCAGGGGATGTCGAAGGGCTTTTTGCCCTCGGCGATGCGGGCGCGGTTTATCTCGGCTTCCCGCATGTCGAGGTTGAGCATGCACAGCGGGCATGACGTGACGATGCAATCGGCGCCGTTCGCTGCCGCGTTTTCGAAGATGCGCTCGATCATGGGGCGCGCCTGCTTCGGGATCGCCATTTGCTGGGCGGCTCCGCAGCATTCGGTCTTGAACGCCCAATCGACGGGTTCGGCCCCGATGAGCTCCATGAGCTCGTCCATGCTCCGGGGGTCCTCGACGTCGTCGAAATCGCAGACCTCAGCGGGGCGGACCATAGCGCAGCCGTAGTAGCAGGCGACTTTGAGGCAGCGGAGCTCGCGCGTGACGTGCTCGGCGATCGACGAGCGGACGTCGTCGGAAACGAACGCCTCGAGAAGGCTGACGACGTTCGCCTCGGCGTTGTAGGGCATGTCGATAAGCTCGCGCACATGCTCGAGGTTCTCGTCGCTCTCGCGTGCGAAGGCGAGGGAGGTCTTGAGCGAGCGGAAGCATCCTGCGCACGCTGCTACCACGTCGAGCCCGGGGAGCTCGCGTTCCGCGATCGCGAGGCTGCGGGCGGGCAAGGCTATGGCCAGCTCGGGGCTCGTCAGGGAGGCGGCTGAGGTGCCGCAGCAGTTCCAATCGGGGATGTCGACGAGTTCGAAGCCGATTCGCTCGCTGACGTATTTAGTCGAAACCGTGAACGACTTGCCCGTCGTCTCGGCGGAGCACCCGGGGAAGTTGGCGTATTTCATCATGTTGCTACTCACCTCCCTCGTCGGCGCCGAGCGCGCGGTCTATGAGGGCGGCGACTTCGGCGCGGCCCTTCGTGTTGTGGATCGCGACGCCGACCATCCTGCGCTTGAGCATGCGGGTCGCGTTTCCCATGTCCTGCGTGAAATGGCCGGACTTGAGGTTGTACATGGCGGCGAGGTACTGCTCGTTGGAAACGCCATGCGCCCTCACGTTGGCGATGAACTCGTCGTCGAAGATGTCGGCTTCGGGGACCGGCCTTTTGCCCGCGCGCTTCGCGGCGATGCGCACGGCCCTCATGGTCGAGCAGATGTCGACGTTCTGCGGGCACCGGCTCGAGCAGACCGCGCATTGGGCGCAAATCCAGGGCGTTTTCGCGTCGAGCACGACGTCGAGCGCTCCCAGCTGCAGGAATCGGATTACCTCGCGCGGCATGAGGTCCATGCCTTCGGCGAGCGGGCAGCCGGCGGTGCATTTACCGCACTGATAACAGTCCTTCAGGTCTACACCGGCTTCCGTTGCGATTTCCTTGCACGCTCTGATGTCTGCCTCGGAAATGCCCGATAGGTCTAGGGCGCGCATGGCCACCTCCTTCCGTGGAAGCGGATACCAAGATTCGGCAGCTGCCCAGTCTCGGGTCTGCTTCCAAAATCGGTTTGTCTTGCAATTGCCTGGAACCTCTCGTTCGCCGCATTCAAAAGCGGCTTACCCGCAATCATCATAAAATGAGTTTATGCAGCAACAATCGGGCAATCGGCAACCGTTGTCTATTTCGGGGTCTAAAGCGCCCGGCCCCTGGCGTGCGGCTTTGGCGGATCGGAGCGGCGGCCTGGGCGATGGCGGATCGGGGCCTTGGCTTCGCCGAATTGCATCCACGCGTGGACCAAATTCGAAGTCTGTCATTGATTGGGGAGCTATTGTAGCGACTTGGAATATAAAACCCCAGTTCAAAGGCAATTATACTGAAATGTGATAATGACAAGCCTCGATTTTGGGCCAATGACGGTTCGGCTGTGGTCGAAATACCGAGGTTGATGCGATTTTGCGCGGAATCGCGCAGGGTCTTGAAATCAAGGTTGCTTGAAGCCAACGAATTGGAGGGGTAAAGCGTTGACGCGCTTCAGTCGATTTGAAAGACGGGGCGCGGCAAGCTGCGGAAACAGCTTGCCGCGCCCCGTAAAACCGCGGATGCCTTGTGCGTGCTACTCGGCTTGGACGGCTTCTTCGTCGGTGCTCGCAGCTTCGCCTTCGGCCGTCGCCTCGTCGGCGGCTGCGGCCTCGGCGGCCTCGACGGTCTCTTCGGCTATGATCTCGCCTTCGACCTCTTCGGAGGAGCCCCCGTCGTTTTTGCTGACGAGGCGCGAGATGGCGTCTTTCGCGATAGTGGCGGCAGCACCCGCCACGCCCGCCACGGCCTCGGCCGCGACGTCGATGCCCGCCTTCACTTCGCCCTCCGCGGCGCCGGTGTTGCCGACCTGGCCGTCGCCGTCTACGTCGCGCCCGGTCGCTTCCTCTGCCTTGTTCTTGATGACCTCGTAGACGGCGTCGAGCCCTTGGGAGGCTTTATCGATTGCACCTTGGGCGACATTGCCAGCTGACTCCAAGGCGCTGTCCATGCCAGGGCGCGACTTGTCGGCCCATTCGTTGGCAGCTTCGGTGAATTCGGCGGTCTTCTCCTTGGCGAAGTCGGCGGTCTTACTCACTTGATTCTTGAAGTCGTCCAATGTGGCCATAGTCTGCTCCTTACCTTTGACCGGATTTGCCTCTATATTGCGATGATACTACTCATAGTCAGCAGCATGAAGCCTGAAGAACGGGGCGGGTGGTCACCTGCTGCGATTGCCCGCCGCAGCGACCTGTCGCCGTGCCCGCCGCGCCCTCGCCGCCGGTTCCATTAAGAAGGGGGCAGGCATCCCGCGATATCAGTAGCGATCGAACATCGCCTGGATTTCAGCGGGGTCGTTCGTGCGCGCGAGCGCCAGCCTCAGGAGCACGGCCGCTTTCTGCGGGGCGAGGTCGTTGCCGTTTATCAGGTTTCCGCCGTAGGAATCGTCGCGCGTTATCATTCCCGCGCCGATGCGCGAGCTGCGCACGACGGGCACGCCCGAGCTTGCGAGCGCGACGATCCGCTCGTTCCACTTTTTGCTGTAGCAGCCCGAGCCCGCACCTGCGACGACGATGCCCTGCGCGCCGTCTTTCACGAAGAAGTCGAGGACATTCGGGTTTGCGTCGACCGTGAAATAGGCCACTGCGACGGGAGGGAGCTCTTCGATGTCCTTCACGAAGAATTCGGTGTCGACCGTATGCGTCTTCGAAGATGCGTTGTAGAAATGCGGAACGCCGTCGACCATGTAGCCCATGCACCCGAAATCGCTTGCCGAGAACGCGTCGGTTTGGAACGTCGAGATCTTGCGAACGTCGCGTCCGCCGAATATGCCATCGGAGAAGACGACCATGACTCCGCGCCCGCGCGCTTGCGGGTTGCCCGCCAGCGCGATGGATTGCAGCAGGTTCATCGGCCCGTCGGGCGAAGTCGCCGTCGCCGGCCGCATGGCGCCGGTAACGACGATGGGCTTGTCCGTTTTCGCGACGAGGTTCAGGAAATACGCTGTCTCGTCGAGCGTGTCGGTGCCGTGGGTGATGACGAACCCGTCGATTTGCGGGTCGGCTGCCATGTCGTCGATCGCACGCGCGAGGGCGATCCAATGTGCGGCCGTGATGTCATCGGAATTGACGTTGCAGATTTGGACTGCCTTCACGTCGGCGATGCTGCGCGCTCCATCCGCCATGTCCAACAGGGCGTTCACGTCGAGCTGGCCCGGCCGGTAGTTCGTGGCTTTGCCAAGTGAGCCCGCTCCCGCGATGGTGCCGCCCGTGGCGAGCACGGCCACGTTCGGGCGGTCGGGTTTGGATGTGCGGCGTGAATCGATGCGGCCGTCGGTCATACCGGCTCCTCCTCGTAAGGGCTTCCCGCTGTCTCGGCTGGTGAAATTCTACCGTAAAAGGGAGGCCGCCCGATGCGACGGCCGTCTGCGAATGCGCGTGCTATCATCTCGTGCCCGTGGGATTGACGAGGAATGACATAATCCAGATGGCGGCGCTGCTGGCGGTCGTCGCGTTCGCCATCGTCGCAATCGTCCGCGACAAGGCATGCGAGCGAGTCGGCTCATTCGGTTTTCGCACGGGCGATAAGCTCGAGTTTCTCGGCGTGCGAGAGCCGCTTGATCCGGTACTCGAGCGCGCTGGCGGTTGCGCGGTCGGGGGCTTCCCAAGTTGCCTCGACGCCCACGACGGGATGGGTGCGCGTGTACCTGGCCGCTTTGGGACCGCGGCTCTTGTGCTCTTCGAGCCTACGCGCCATGTCCGTTGTGATGCCCGTGTAAAGTGAGCCGTCCTCGCATCGCAGGATGTAGACCGTATAGCTCGCCTGCGTGCGTACGTGAGCGCTCTCGCCTGCAATGCATTGCGCAATCGTTTCGACGGCGAGCGCAGTGCCCGCTGCGCTCGGGTGAACGCCGTCCGGTCGATACAGTTCGACTGGGCGTTCATGGTCGAAAAACGCGCTGCCAGCCTCGGCGACGAGGGCGTTTCCCACGAGGGCGGCTTCGCGGTACGCATTGGCGAGCTGCACGTGCATTTCCTTGCGCGAAACGCCCATCTTCTCGAGTTTCGAACAGGTAGGGGAGTAGGCCCATGTCGAAAACATGACGGGTGTGGCATCGGCATCGTGAATGCGCTCGCAGAGGCGCGCCGCAGCTTCGAGGAAGCGCTCGCGATGCACGATCGGCCCATTGCTCGATTCCTGCAGGACGACGTAATCCCAGGATTCGTTCGCAAGTGCCTGCTGGGTCAACGATCCAAGGCGCGTTTTGGGATTCAGATGCTCGGCAAGCCGGGCGCCGCCCCGTGCATGCACGGCGACGTCTGCGCTGAGCCTTTCGCTCAAAAGCAGGGGAAGGTCGTTCGCGGTCGTGAGGCTGTTTCCGAGCATGAGGATTTGCATGGGCACATGGTATCAAAACCAAGCAATTGGGGGTCGTCCAGACACTTGCCCAGTCACCGGGCAAGTGTCTGGGCAAGTGTCTG
>CAMOUE010000150.1 GCA_946626265.1 uncultured Eggerthellaceae bacterium
CTCGCTCCAGACGATTCCCGATCCTTATGGGCATCGGACCCTTTGATGCACGTGTACTTTAAAAAGGCCCTTTGATGCACGTGTGCTTTAAAAAGTGTACATATTTTTAAAATACGATGACTAAATACCGAGAAATAGCAGGTCACTGAAATTGCCTCTAAAAAAATGTACACTTTTTTCGACGGTGCCCTGAGTTTTCTGGAATCTGGTCGTCGACGGGCTTTTTTCCGACGGGCAAGTGTGCATGGACTGCTTCGACCTCTCCGGTTTGCTCAGGCAGCTCGCGGGTGAGTCTGCGGTGCATCGGAGTCCGTCGTTTCTCTGTAGTAACCATGCAGGTTTGCGGGACAAATTCGGGGGAATGAATCGCCATATGGCAGCGTGCTGATGGAGCGCTGATAAAATACCCAGAAACCAACTCCTGCGGTGATCCTGCGGTGAATTAGATTAAGCGACTGAAACGAGGCACCTATGAATTCACGTCCGATGCATGCTTCCATGTGGGGAAGCGCGACGTTGCACGAAACCATGCTTGCCATCGCCCTGGTTGTGCTCCTCGCTGGTTTCGCCTGCGCGCTTCCCACGTTCGCATATGCTTCGGAAGCCGAGACGCCGGAGGGCAAATCGAATGCGATGGTCGCATGTTCTTCCGAACTGGAAGAAAGCGATGATCGGATTGAGGGCGAGAGCCTGGTCGAAAGCGATGGCCAGACTGAAAGCGAAAGCCTTGCCGAAGGCGAAAACCAGGCCGAAAGCGAAAGCCTTGCCGAAGGCGAAAGCCAGACTGAAGGAAAAGGCCTGGCCGAAGGGGACAGCCCAATTGGCGGCGATTCGACTGTAGGCGACAGCATGGCCGGAAACGACGGTTCGGCCATCGGCGATAATCGCGTCGAAGGCAGCGATTCCGTCCAAGAAGGCTCCGCTCCGCAGGGAGCGGTGGAGTCCGAGGTTGCAGCCGCATCCGGCGAGATGGTTGACGAAATCGCCGTCGACGATGATGGGGTCAAGGATTCTGGAATTGCGGATGAAAATACGGCAGACGTAGAGACTGACGCCGTCCCCGCGGCCCCCGCCGCACCCGCACCCGCGGCCCCCGCCGCACCCGCCCCCGCGGCCGCACCCGCACCCGCGGCCCCCGCACCTGCGCCCGCGGCCGCCCCCGTGCCAGCTTCCCAGGCAGGCGGGAAAGCTGCTTCCCAATCTAAAGGCTCGGCGCCTGAAGGCATGCTGCCCCAGGGAGTGGCCGCTTCCTCAGTGGCCGTTTCTTCGAAGGCCCCTGCGCAATCAAACGCGAAGCATGGCGCGGCGGCGCAAACGCCTGCGCAATCAAACGCCAAGCGTTCGAACGTCTCCACCCAGGCTTCCGCGTCGGCGGGCATCGCGTACCGCGTCCACGTGCAGAACAAGGGCTGGATGACGAAAGCGACGTCGGGCGCGACTGCCGGCACGACGGGGCAGCGCCTGCGCATCGAGGCGCTGCGGCTCTGGCTGACCGGCATCGACGGCGGCCTGCAATACCAGGCCTACGTCCAAGGGCTGGGCTGGCAGCGCATCGCGGTAGACGGCTCGATTGCCGGCACGACGGGCAAGGGCCGCCGCATCGAGGCGCTGCGCATCGAGTTGTACGGCGAGGCGTCGCAGCTCTACAACGTCCGCTATCGCGCGCACGTCCAGGGAGTTGGCTGGCAGAGCTGGGTTTCCGACGGCAAAATCGCAGGCCTGGCGGGCGACGGAAAGCGCCTCGAGGCCCTACAGGTCGAGTTGGCGAAACGCTCCAAGGAGACGGCCAAGCAAAACGACGGCATCGTCGACGTGCGTTACCGCGGTCACGTGCAAAGCGTCGGCTGGCAAGCATATGCGAAGGGTAACGAAATCGCCGGAACGACCGGGCGCAGCCTGCGCGTCGAGGCCCTCAACCTCTCGCTCGACCCGGGCACGTTGAAAGGCGGCATCCAATACCGCGTCCACGTGCAGGGAATCGGCTGGATGCCGTGGGTTTCCGACGGCACGCTCGCCGGCACGACGGGCCAGTCCAAGCGCATTGAGGCCATCCAGGTCCGCCTCACCGGCAACGCCGCCAAGCAATACGACGTGGCGTACCGGGCGCATGTGCAGGGGATCGGCTGGCAGCAGCTCGTGCGAAACGGCGCGACGGCCGGCACGACGGGCCAGAGCAAGCGCATCGAGGCGCTGCGCATCCAGCTGTTGCCGAAGGGCTACTGGAACGGCTGGGACGGTTCGGGCAAGAGCTGGAGCTATTACAAATCGGGCGAAAAATGCGTGAACGAATGGGTCGTCACGTCGCAGGCCCCGATGGCGGGATCGGCGTCCGGCTCGCAACGCTACTGGATAGACGGCAACGGCAAGCTGGCCGTCTCGCGGCTCATCGACATCCGCACGACGCGTGACAAGGCGGCCGGCTACTACGCCTACGCCCTCGACAAAGGCTACGTCCTGCGCGGCGAGCTGCCGAAGGACGGCGTCGTCATGCTCGCGGACGAGAACGGCCGCCTGGCGACGGAAGCCGGCTGGCTCGACGAGTGCAAGTACTCGCCCACGCGCGACTGGTACTGGTATTTCGCCGTCAAGGCAAAGGACGGCCCCTACACCGTCGCGAAGACGGGCTTCTACAAGGACGGGGGAGAGACGTACTACAGCGACCCCAAGACCGGGCGCATGCTCCACGACCAGACCATCAAGGTCTCCAACAAGTGGTACGCAATCGACCCGCACGGGCGCGTGACCTCGGTCGGCTCGCGTCAGGATATCATCGAGAAGGCGGTGAAATGGGCCATCGCCATCGCGAAGGACGATAGCCACGGTTACAGCCAGGGCATGGACTTGCGCTGGGGCCCCGACTACGATTGCTCGTCGTTCGTCGTCTCGGCCTACAAGAGCGTGGGACTCGACCTCGGCGCGGCCAGCTGGACCGGCAACATGAAGTCCGAGCTGACGAGCCACGGGTTCAAGTTCTACACCGATCTGGGAACCCTGCACCGCGGCGACATCCTCTGGGTCCACGGAAGCGCCCACCAGCATACCGAGCTCTACATCGGCAGCAACCAGCTCGTCGGTGCCACGAGCAGCGAGACCGGCGGGACCATGGGTCGCACGGGCGACCAGACCGGCAGGGAAATCCGCGTGGGAGACTACTACGACTACGGTTGGCAGGGGTTCTTCCGCTTCGTCGGGTAAACACGGCGCGGGCTCCTGCGCTGAGCGGGCTCTTGCGCTGCGCGGACGCCAATGCGGCGCTGACTCCAGCGCTGCGCGGACGCCAACGCGGCGTCGGAGCAACGGCTTCGACCACGAAAACGAAGGCCCGCCACCTGCGTGACGGGCCTTCCGCTTCCGATTGTCGCGATTTCCTAGAAACGCCAGGAGTTCATGTAGGCGATCTGCTCCTCGGTCAGCGTGTCGATCTCCACGCCGAGGGTCTCGAGCTTCACGCGCGCGACGCCGTCGTCGATCTCGGCGGGCACGTCGTAGACCTTGTTCTCGAGCTCGCTCGCATGCTTGTACAGGAACTCGGCCGCGAGCGCCTGGTTCGCGAAGCTCATGTCCATGACCGATGCGGGATGTCCCTCGGCGCATGCCAGGTTGACCAGGCGGCCCTGCGCCAGCAGCACGACCTTGCGGCCGTCTTCGAGCGTGTACTCCTCGACGAGCGGCTTGAGCTCGACCTTGTCGGTCGAATGCTCCTCGAGCCATTCGATGTTGATCTCGGAGTCGAAGTGGCCCGAGTTGCACAGGATGGCGCCGTCCTTCATGTTCTCGAAGGCGGGTGCGTCGACGACCTTGCAATCGCCGGTGACCGTGACCCATACGTCGGCATAGCGCGCGGCTTCCTCGGCCTTCATGACGCGGTAGCCTTCCATGTGCGCCTCGAGGGCCTTCAGCGGATCGACCTCGCAGATGATGACGTCCATGCCCATGCCCTTGGCGCGAAGCGCCAGGCCGCTGCCGCAGTAGCCGTAACCCGAGATCACGATCGTGCGGCCGCACAGCAGGCGGTTCGTGGCGCGCACGATGCCGTCGAGCGTCGACTGGCCCGTGCCGTAGTGGTTGTCGAAGCAGTGCTTGGTGTTGGCGTCGTTGATGTTGAAGACGGGGTAGCCGAGCGTCCCCTCCGCAGCCATGGCGGCCAGGCGCACGACGCCGGTCGTGGTCTCCTCGGTGCCGCCGATGACGCCGGCGAGCTTGTCGGTGAACCGCGTGTGCAGCGCGGTGTCGAGGTCGGCGCCGTCGTCCATGATGATCTGCGGGTCGGTGGCCACGACGGCCTCGATGTGCTTGTTGTAGGTGTCGGCGTCCTCGCCGGCGATCGCGTGCACGTCGATGCCGAAGTCGCGCACGAGCGAGGCGGCCGTGTCGTCCTGGGTCGACAGCGGGTTCGACGCGCACAGCGTCACCTTCGCACCCGATGCCACCAGCGCGCGCATGAGGTTGGCGGTCTCGGTCGTCACGTGCATGCACGCGCCGATGCGCACGCCCTCGAGCGGACGTTCGCGCTCGAAACGCTCGCGGATGCTCGCGAGCACCGGCATGTCGCGATCCGCCCACATGATGCGGGCGAGGCCCTGGTCGGCCAAGTTGATGTCCTTGATTTCGTAGGTCATGTGATCCTCCATGTTCGATCGTTGCCGTCAAAGGGTACCACAATGCGCGCGGACGCATCGTTTCGCGCGGGCCCCGGAGCTTGTCTAATGTGCACATAAGGTGGAGAAACTTTGGCGGTATCACCATATTTAGGTGTTTTGGGCGCTTCTGGCGACCAAAACGGGAAACCGCATGTGCCATCGAAGTGTGCAGATACTATAATTCACGAGGTTTGCCTGCAAGCTCGACAGCCTGCAGGAAAGCGGGCCCGGAGGGAGACGGGACCGCAGCAGGGGGCAGCCGCCGACGGCGGTGAGCCTGAACCGACCAGAAGAAGGAAGCTGTGATAGATCAGTTTTTCTCGCAGATATCGTTCGTCGATGTCTTCAACTTCAGCGTGTTTCTCGCATTTACCGTTTGCTATGCCTACCAGCTGTTCTACGTCGTGCAAGTCTTGCTCAGCAAGCCGACCGAGCTGACGGCCAAGAAAAACCACCGCTACGCGGTCCTCATCTCCGCGCGCAACGAGTCGGCCGTCATAGCGAACCTCATCCACTCGATCAAGGTCCAGAACTACCCGCAGGAGCTCATCGACGTGTTCGTCGTCGCTGACAACTGCACGGACAACACGGCCGAGATCGCGGAGGAGGCGGGCGCGATCGTGTTCCGCCGCCACAACCTCGAGCAGGTGGGCAAGGGCTACGCGCTCGATTACTGCATCAAGGCGATCCGCGCCCAGTACGCCGATCGCGGCTACGAGGCCTATTTCGTGTTCGACGCGGACAACGTGCTCGACGTGAACTACTTCCGCGAGATGAACAAGACGTTCGACAACGGCGC
>CAMOUE010000151.1 GCA_946626265.1 uncultured Eggerthellaceae bacterium
GAACACGGCCCCGATGACGCGGATGATCGCCCAGATGGGCGTCGCCGAGAACGTCTCGTCGACGATGGGGTACGACGTGATGAACGACGGCTTGCCGAGCGAGAGGACGCCAAGCACGGCGGACAACGTGACGATGATCACGCACAGCAGGGGGAGGAAGTCCCCGAGCGCGGACCCGATGATGTCCGCGATCACCTTGACGGTGATGGTCATGGTCCCGTCGACCTGTATGGGGATCATGAACAAGATGATGCCGACGACCGAGGGCACGATGAATCCGGCGAACTGGCGGGCGCTGTATTGTTTCATGGGCGTTTCCGATTTCCGTTCTTTGCGTTGATGCGACATTTGGAAATAGTATTCGAAAAAATCACCGGCAAGTCGCAGCGCGGACGATAATCCGCATTTGTTCGCGTCTTTTAACAAGGATTCTTCTACACGGCTTTACCTGCTCCGCACCGCATGCGGTGCGTGACTTCGGCGTGCGAATCGCGCCGTGTATCAGATGGAAGCGGTTTTTCCTGGTAAAGTGTCCCTATGCAATCAATCTGGCCCAGGGAGGTAGCGATATGGCAGTGAGGATAGGCTTGGTCGGAACCGGGACCGTCGGCGGCGGTTGCCTCGACATTCTCAACAACCATAAAGAGGACTTCAAGCGCCATTACGGCATCGACCTCGAGCTCGTGCGGGTCTGCTCGCTCGACCGCTCCGAGGCCGAGGCGCATGGGGTCGGCGACTTGTTCACCGACGATTTCCACGAGATCATTAACGACCCGTCCATTGATTTGGTCATCGAGCTCATCGGCGGCACGGGCGTGGCGCACGCCATCGTCACCGAGGCGCTCAAGGCCGGCAAGAACGTCGTCACGGCCAACAAGGCGCTCATGGCCACCGCAGGCGAGGAGATCTTCCGCCTCGCCGACGAGGCGGGCGTCGAGATCGCGTTCGAGGCGAGCGTCGGCGGCGGCATCCCGATCATCGACCCGATGAAGCACTCGCTCATATCCAACGAGATCTCCTCGGTGCTCGGCATCGTGAACGGCACGACGAACTACATGCTCACGCGCATGGACGAAGACGGCATGTCCTACGACGACGTGCTGGCGGAGGCGCAGGCGCACGGATTCGCCGAGGCGGACCCGACTGCCGACGTCGACGGCTTCGACGCCGCCGCGAAGATCGCGATCCTCGCCTCCATCGCGTTCAACTCGCGCGTCGTCATGGGCGACGTCAGCACCGAGGGCATTCGCGGCATCCAGCCGATCGACCTCAAGACCGCAAACGATATGGGCTACGCCGTGAAGCTGCTCGCGCTCGCGCACCGGCTCGACGAGGGCATCGACGTGCGCGTCCATCCCACGATGATTCCCAAGAAGCACCAGCTCGCCCATGTCAACGGCGTCGACAACGCCATCTACGTCACGGGCGACGCGGTTGGCGAGACCATGTTCTTCGGCGCCGGCGCAGGTGCCGGCCCGGCTGCGAGCGCGGTCATGGGCGACGTGCTGGAAGTCGCCCGCCCCATCACGATGGGCGTTCCCCCCATCGTGGGCTGCACCTGCACGGACGAGCTGCCCATCGTCCCGATGGACAACCTCGTGACGCGCTACTACATCCGTCTGGTGGTGCCGGACCGCACGGGCGTGCTCGCCACGGCCGCCGAGGTGTTCGCGCGCCACGACGTGTCGTTGCGTTCCGTCTCGCAGGAGGGCACGCGCGAGAGGGACGCCGTCAACCTGATCTTCATCACGCACACGGCGCAGGAGAAGAACATCCGCGCGGCGCTCGCCGAGCTCTCGGACATGCAGGACATGCTGATCGTGGAGCCGACGGTCATCCGCGTCGAGGATTAAGGCCACGAGAAACGAGTTTTACCGTACATGAGTGCTTTCATATTCGATATGGACGGGTGCCTGCTCGACTCGATCAAGATTTGGCATGAAGCCGAGCAGCGCATCCTCGACGATGCCGGCATCGTGCTCACGAAGGAGGAGCGCGACGAGCTCAACGCCCTCACGCTCGAGGAGGCCGGGTGCTTCTTCCACGAGCGGTTCGGCATCTTGGGCGATGGGACCGAGGTCGCGCGCGCCATCGTCGACTACATGTTGAACTTCTACCGCAACGACGTGGAGGCGAAGCCCGGCGCGCTCGATCTGGTGCGCGGGCTGCACGACGCGGGCGCCACGATGTGCGTGCTCTCGTCGAGCCCGCAGTCGTTTCTGCAGGCGGGCCTGGGCCATACGGGGCTGCTTCCGCTGTTCCGGCCCGAGCTCGTGCTGTCGGCCGACGACCTCGGGATGGCCAAGCGCAATCCCGAGACGTTCGACTACATGTGCGAGAAGCTGGGGACGACGCCTGCGGACACGTGGCTGTTCGACGACAGCTGGTATGCCGTGGCGTGCGCCCAGAGGGTCGGCCTGCATACGGTGGGCGTGTTCAGCTCCGACGACTGCGGCACGCACGAGGAGCTCGGACGCTACTGCGAGCTCGTCATCGACGACTTCTCCGGGGTCACCGCCGCCGATTTCCTCCGCTAGAGGGCGAAAACGCGCCTGGCCGGCGTTCGCGGGCTTGCGAGAGCCCGCGGTGCCTGCCAGGCGCGTCTTGCGTCTGGGTCGGGCCCCCGATGGCGTCCGATTGCTACTGCTCGTTTCCGATGAAGCTGTTGACCAGCGCGGACACGATGCTGATGATGATCGATCCGAAGAACGCGCTGCCGAAGCTGCTCACGGCGATGCCGCTTCCGAACAGGCCGGTCGAGGCCCAGGCGGCGAGCTCGAGCAGAAGCGCGTTGACGATCAGGAAGAAGATGCCGAGCGTGAGCACGGTGATCGGGAGGCTGAGCATCTGGGCGATCGGCTTGATGCTGACGTTCACGAGCGAAAGCACGAGCGCCCCTACGGCGATGGCGACGGTCCCGTTCGGGCCGACCGTCGTGATGCCGGGTACGATCCAGACGGCGGCCCCGACGGCGATGGCCGTCACGATCCAGCGAATCAAGAAGTTCATGGTACCTCCTCTGGTAGGCAAGGTTCGACGCGCACCGGGGCGCGAGTCCCGTATGCGCCATCGGAAACGGTATCATGACTAACGTGGAAAGGCAGCTATGGTTGAACAAATGTCAAAAGCCCGTTGCACGGTGTCGCGGCGCTGCGGCGGGTGCTCGCGCATCGACGTGCCGTATGCCGAACAGCTCGCGGCGAAGAACGCCCACGTCGCGCGGTTGGTGGCTGACGCGGGCCTCGCGGATGCGCGCGTATTGCCCATCATCGGCATGAAGGAGCCCTTTCATTACCGCAACAAGGTGACGTCCCCGTTCGCGCCGGGCAAGCGCGGGCCGAACGGCGGCCGTGAGATTCTGACGGGGATGTATGCGGCCGGCACGCACCGCATCGTGCCGACGGACGAATGCCTCATCGAGAACGAGCAGGCTCACGCGATCATCCGGGCGATTCGTTCGATTATGAAAAAGCACGGCATCGCGCCCTACGACGAGGACAAGGGGAGGGGCTTCATGCGCCACGCGGTCGTGCGCGTCGGGCACGAGAGCGGCGAGGTCCTCGTGACGCTCGTCACGAACGACGACGCGTTCCCCAACTCCAAATCGTTCTGCCGCGAGCTCGTCAAGCGGTGCCCGTACGTCACGACGGTCGTGCAGAACGTGAACACGCGCCAGACGAACGTGATCTTAGGGCAGCGGGAGAACAAGCTCTACGGGCCCGGTTTCATCCTCGATACGCTCTGCGGGCTGAGCTTCCGCATTTCATCGCAATCGTTTTACCAGGTGAACGCCGTGCAGACGACGGTGCTCTATGAGAAGGCGGTCGAGCTGGCGCAGTTGGACGGCACGCAGTCGGTCGTGGACGCCTATTGCGGGACGGGGACGATCGGTCTCGTGGCCGCCACACGCGGCGCCCGTTCGGTCATCGGCGTCGACTCCGTCGAGTCGGCTATCCGCGACGCGCGCGAGAACGCGCGCCACAACGGTGTGGAGAACGCCCGGTTCGTCGCAGCCGATGCGGGCGATTTCATGCGCGGGCTCGCCGCGGAGGGCGAGCGGGCCGACGTGGTCCTCATGGACCCGCCGCGCGCGGGGTCGACCGAGCAGTTCCTCGACGCGCTCGCCGCGCTTTCACCGAAGCGGGTCGTCTACATCTCGTGCAATCCCACGACGCAGATGCGCGATTTGCGTTATCTCGAGGCTGCCGGCTACCGGGTCGGGGTCGTGCAGCCGGTGGACATGTTTCCCCATACCGACCACGTCGAGACGGTGGTTTCGCTCACGAGGGGCGAGCGCTAACGCGTCCGAGGTTGCGATGCGCGCGGCGGCGGCCGGGCGGCGGCGTCGCGGCGGCCAGGCGGAGGCCCGGCGGCGGCCAGGCGGCGGCGGCCAGGCGGCGGCGTCGCGCGGCTTGCAACAGCCTGGTGCTCGCTGCGCTTGGCCCGCATCGATGCGGAAAAGTGTACATATTTTTGATTTGGCTTTGAAAAACCCCAGGTCGCGTTTTTCGAAAACGAAAATATGTACACTTTTGCCACGGAGCATCCAGGGGATCAGGTTATCGGAGGCCGGGAAGGAACAGCCCGCCTCTGTTCGGGAACGTCCTGGGGTTACGACTTGGCGCATCGCGGCTGCTCTCTGGCTTTCTGCTCCGCAGTGGACCAAAAGCCAGGGTAATCATTATCTATTCGCCGTATAATACTCTTTGAGCAGGTGTTTTAATATTTCTATCGCTTAGGGGCCCCAAATCAGCGACTCTCTTCGATTTTGAGCCACCGTTTCTGAAGTGCGAGACGGGTGTCGTCCTCTTGACCGCGGTGGCGATGCCGTAACCGCTGTCCCGCGATGGCGGTGAGCGCGCCAACGCGTTCGAGATGGCGGCGGCCAGCGGCCTTTATGCGAAATACGGCTCGATGTAGGCGAGCGGGGCCACGCGCACGGTTCCGCATTCCGGCGAGGTCAGGCCCGGCTTCTGGCATATCATCGTGAGGGTCTCGTCGGCGACGATGCGCGAAGGCACCTGGGTGCCGTCCGATCCCCGCTGTGCGCTCACGCCGCTCGGGACGTCGACCGCGAGGACCCTCGCGCCCTCCGTCGCGTTCACGGCGTCAATCCACGTGCGGTAAGGCTCCTTGATCGTGCTGGCGTCGAACCCCGTTCCCAGGATGGCGTCGACGATTACGAGTGATCGCTCGAGCGCGTACCGAAGTCGAGTTGCATCCGGGTTGACGAGCACGTCGGCCACCGCCCGCCCTTCGGGCGCTTCGAGCGTTTGAAGCAATTCAAACGATCGCATCGCGGCATCGCGTGCAGGCTGGGCCTTGATCTCGGCCGGCAGCTTGGACGTGACCAGCTGCACCGGCACGCCTTCGCGCGCGAGCAGCTC
>CAMOUE010000152.1 GCA_946626265.1 uncultured Eggerthellaceae bacterium
CGTAATCGAGCACGACCTCGACATGATCGGCAATGCGGACTACATCATCGACATGGGACCGGGCGGCGGCAAGGACGGCGGCCGCATCGTCGCCGCCGGCACCCCCGACCAAGTTCGGGAAAACACCGAGAGCATCACGGCCCGCTACCTTTGATGCGTTCTACGCGAGGCCGACGACCGACCGGTAAAGCGAGTCGAGCTCCTTGATGATGACCGCCTGCGAGTAGCTTCCGCTCGCGTACGCCGCGATGCCCTTGCGCCATCCGGCATCGCCGAGCGCACGCCCGAGAGTCTCGACGATGCCGCGCGCCAAATCGACGTCGTTTTCGGGTTCGACGAGCTCGCCCACCTCGTGGTTCACGAAATCGGGCAAGCCGCCCTGGTTCGTCGCGACCACGGGCGTGCCGCACGCCATCGCCTCGACCGCGACGAGGCCGAACGGCTCCCGGCGCGAAGGCACGAGGTCGACGTCGGCGATGTTGTACAGCCGCGCGAGCTCGTCTTGCGCGACGTTGCCTATGAAGTGAACGCGTTTCAAGCCGAGGCGCGCCGCCTGGGCCTCGAGGCCCTCGCGCTCCTCGCCGTCGCCCGCGAGCACGGTGATTGCGTTCGGAAGCTCGCCCTCGTAGCGGGCGGCTGCGTCCAAGAGCACGTCGATGCCCTTGAACCTCGTCATCTTGCCCGCGAACAGGATAACGTCCTGACCTGCATACTCTATGCCATGACGCCCGAGGACCTCGCCCCGGTCGAGCGTTTGGGGATAGAAGATATCGGGGTTGTAACCGTTGCGCATGCGCACGATCTTATCGGCGTGCGCGGGGAACACCTCGCGAACGAGCTCCTCGTTGTCGGCCGATATGCAGATGACCTTGCTGCACGCCTCCATGGCGGTGTCGGCGAAATGCCTGAGCTCGGGCCATTTGTCGTAGCCCATCAAATCGGTGCCATGCGCTGTCAGGACGAGCGGAACGCCGCAGTCGGCCGCGAGCGCGGGAAGCACCCAGACGTGCTGGCCGTGGACGACGTCGGGCTCGAACGTGCGCACCTCGTCGGCAATCGCGTCCTTGAACGCCCGGATATAGGCGTCCATCTGCCCATCCGTCAAATCAGAGAAGGCGACGACGCTCCTCGGATGCGTGGTGAAGCAGGGGAAGTTGAACGGCAGGGCCCCGTCGACCGCATCCTGCGGACGCGCGGGGTCGGTAAAGAACACCGGATGGAGTCGCACGCCCTCGTATTGGGGGAAGTCCGCCTCGTTTTCCGGGAGAATCACGCAAACCTCGTGGCCGAGTTTCGCGAGCTGGGTGGCAAGGTTCTTCGTGTACGTGCCGCTTCCCGATCCCTCGAGCGGAAAATGGTTGATCATGAGAATTCGCATTGCGTGTTCCTCTCTTCGCTCCCATACCGAACACATCATATCAGAGCGCAAATGAGAGAAGGACCCGTTGCGGGCCCTTCTCGAGATACCGTGGCTGAAAGCGCGTCTAGATCTTGAATAGAGACAAGGCCTCCGCGCGAGTCTTCTCGTCTTCCTGGAACGTTCCCCTCACCGCGGACGTGACGGTAAGCGAACCGGGTTTCCTGATACCCCGCGCCGTCATGCACATGTGCTCCGCCTCGACGACGACGAACGCCCCGAGCGGCTCGAGCGCGTCCATTATCGCATCGGCGATCTGGGACGTCATGCGCTCCTGCACCTGCGGCCGGCGGGCATATCCCTCCACGCAACGCGCGAGCTTCGACAACCCGGTGATCCGTCCCTTCCTCGGAATGTAGGCGACGTGCGCCTTTCCGGTGAACGGCAGCAGATGATGCTCGCACATCGACGTGAACGGGATGTCGCGAACGATAACCATCTCCTCGTGGTCGGCTTCGTGGAACTGCTTGCGCAGATGCTGCGAGGGGTCCTCCTGCATTCCGGCGAATATCTCGGAGCACGCGCGCGCGACGCGCGACGGCGTATCGAGCAGACCCTCGCGATCGGGGTCTTCGCCGATCGCTATCAGAAGCTCGCGGACGGCCGCCTCCGCGCGCTCGTAATCCAACTCGCCGTATTTTTGTTCTTTCATGGCTACCACGCCCTATCGGTTCACGTTTGCAAAACCCTTATGCGGAATTGTATCGAATCGGTTGGCGATTCGCATCCCGTATACGAGCGGCAACGCCTAAAGACTCTAGTTTTCCTTCTTGCGGTACGCGAACCAGTAGATCAAACCGACGAACACCGCTCCGCCGACGATGTTGCCGAGCGTCGCAAGGCCGATGTTGTAGCAGGCGCCGCCGGCGTTGAGTGCCTGGACCATCGCGTCGAGCTTCGTCGGGTCGATGTCGCCGGTGAATCCGTACGTGCCCATCGCGGCAATGCCCATGGGCAGGAAGAACATGTTCGCGACGCAGTGCTCGAAGCCGCATGCCACGAATGCCATGACCGGGAAGATGGTCGTGAAAACCTTGTCGATGACCGTGCGGCCGGCGAAGCCCATCCACACAGCCAGGCACACGAGCCAGTTGCACATGATGCCGCGGAAGAAGATGACGCCCGGAGCCAGGGAGATCTTCGAGTAGGCGACGTTGATCATCGCGTTTCCGACGGCGCCGCCGTTCATGCCCGCGAAGTTGGCGCCGATGAGCACGGCGACGAGGATGAGCGACCCCACGAGGTTGCCGACGTAGACGATGACCCAGTTCTTGAGCACATCGCCCCAGCTGATCTTCTTGTCGGCGGCAGCACAGACCATCAGGCAGTTGCCCGTGAACAGCTCGGCGCCCGCGACGATGACGCACAGCAGGCCGAGCGCGAAGCACAAGCCGCCGAGCAACTGGGAAGGACCGAAGCTGAGCGTGGCATCGCCCTTCACGAGCAGCATGAACGTCGCACCTGTGCCGATCATCATGCCCGCGAGGATCGAAAGGGCGAATGCGCGCGCGGGAGCGAGCTTCGTCTTCCCCACGGCGACGTTCTGCGCCTGGGCGAACAGCGCCGCCGCGCCGCGGCAATCCGGCTTCGTCGCCGCGATCTCCTCCGAAGTGATTTCTGACATGTTGTTTCCCCTTTCCTTTTCCAATAGAAAATATCGCTATCGCGATGCTTCGGCCCAATCAACCGGCCTCTCCATCGCGAAATCGAAACCAAACGGTTGTACGGCACGCTCGAACACACCGCTCGCCTTTGCGAGAACCATGCCGTAGTTGGTGAAAGCAACGCCCTGGTCAAGCGAGGCGTTCATGCGGTGCTCGAGCTCCCTGGCATTGAGCATGCATCCCCCGCAGTGGACCACGACGCTGTACGGGCTCACATCGTCCGGGAACTCCCCGCCCGATGTGAACTCGAACGACGGTTCGCAGCCGCAGATCTTCCGAATCGCACGCGGTAGCTTCACCGTTCCGATGTCCTCGCACTGCCTATGGTGCGTGCACCCCTCGGAAATCAGCACCCTATCGCCCTCGCCGAGCGCGTCGAGTGCGCCGATTGCGGCGATTTGCGCAGGCAACGTGCCCTTGTAGCGCGCCATGAGCATGGAAAACGACGTGAGCGGCACGTCTTCGGGCACTATTCGGGCGACTTCCCCAAACACCTGGGAATCCGTCACGACCAGACGCGGGCGGCCGTTCAGCCGGTCAAGCGACTCGCGAAGACCCTCTACGGACGTGACGCACGCGCAGGCGCCCGCCTCGACGACATCGCGGATCACCTGCTGCTGGGGCAAGATCAAACGACCTTTAGGCGCGGCCGAGTCGATGGGGACCACGAGAACCACCGCATCGCCCGCCGAGACGAGGTCGGCTATCAGGCGGCGTTCATGCGCAACGCCCGTGCCAAGCGACGCAAGCGCTTCCTTCAGCTCGTCGACGCCTCGCCCCTCGAGCGCGGAAACCCGCGCCCGCACGCGCTTGACGCCCCGCTCGTCGATCTCGGGCCCGTCTGCGCCCGCATCGGCGCCCGACGGCGCCAAGTCGATCTTGCTCGAGACGACGGCATACGGGACCTTGCGGCTCTGGAACTCTGCGACCAGGTCGTTCTCGACCTCGCCGAGGCCGCGCGTCGAATCCACGACGAGAACCGCGATATCGGCAAACTCGAGGGCCCGCTTGGCGCGTTTGACGCGCAAGCCGCCAAGGTCGCCGACGTCGTCGATTCCCGGCGTGTCGATGATCACGACCGGCCCGAGCGGCAACAGCTCCATCGCCTTCCTCACGGGATCGGTGGTCGTTCCCGGCGTATCGGATACAACGGCGAGGTCCTGCCCCGTCACGGCGTTCACCAAGCTCGATTTCCCCGCGTTCCTCACTCCGAAGAACGCGATATGGACACGCTCTCCCGAAGGGGTGTCGTTCAGCCCTGCCATCTGTATCCTCCTTTCCCGATATCCCGCATCCCTCTCGCCAGCAGGATGCGCGAACGTACGTTAGAACCTGAAATCCCGCGCATCGCCCGTGCGTATCTGCCCGATATGCTCGCCGCACTTGGCGCGTCTCCGCTCATCGGGAATTTTGGCCAGCTCCTCGGCCACCATCCTCCAACCGCGCTCCGCCGTTGCGGGCGACGCGTAATCGACCAGGTACTCCGAAAGCGTCATGAGCGCGTTCGGATGGCAGAAGTTCAGGATCTCGCCCGATTTGCAGAACTCCATGAACCTGTCGCCGGTCCGACCCGCGCGGTAACACGCCGTGCAGAAGCTCGGAATATGGCCGTTGTCCATGAGCCAGGCGATGACCTCGTCGAGCGTGCGCTGATCGGAAACGTCGAACTGCTCGGTATCGTGCGGCCGCGCCTCGTCGACGTAGCCGCCCACGCTCGTCCTGCTCCCGCCGGATATCTGGGAGATTCCGTATTGGAGCGCCTTGCCGCGGATGGCCTCGCTCTCGCGCGTGCTGATGATCATGCCGGTATAGGGCACGGCCACCCTGATGAGGGCAATGATCTTCTCGAACATCTCGTCGGAAAGCGAGTTGTCGAAATCCGTCGGGTCGATGTCGTCGGCGGGCTTCACGCGCGGCACGCTTATCGTGTGAGGACCGACGCCGAAACGCGCCTCGAGATGCTCGGCGTGCATGAGCAGGCCGACGAGCTCGTACGCGTAACCGTCAAGGCCGAACAGCACGCCGAGCCCGACGTCGTCGATGCCGGCCTCCATGGCGCGGTCGTGCGCCTCGGTGTGCCAGTCGTAGTCGTGCTTCGGGCCCGTCGGATGCAGCTCGAGGTACTTCTGCTTGTTGTAGGTCTCCTGGAACAGGATGTACGTGCCGATCTCGGCTTCCTTGAGCATGCGGTACT
>CAMOUE010000153.1 GCA_946626265.1 uncultured Eggerthellaceae bacterium
GAGATTCCGCAGAAGTGCACCGGCTGCGCTCACCTTCTCGACGGCGCCGATCCGATGATCAGCGTTCCGCGCTGCTTCGACAACTGCCCGACGGGCGCTATCCAGTACGGTGAAGAAGACGAGCTCGACCTCGAGGGCGCAGAGCTGCTGCACCCCGAGTACGGCACCAAGTCGCACGTGTGGTACAAGGGCCTGCCCAAGAAGTTCGTGGCCGGCATCGTGTACGATCCCGTCGAGAAGGAGATTGTCGAAGGCGCCAAGTGCACTCTCGTAGGTCCGAGCGGGTCGTTCACAGCAATGACCGACGATATGGGCGATTTCTGGTTGCGCGATCTTCCCGAAGATGATTGGACGCTAACTATCGAGGGCCTTGGCCGCACGAAGGTCATCGAGGTTTCCACGAAGACCAAAGATGTCGGTCTTGGCGACATAGCGCTTGACTAACGACATCGTCCGCCCTCGGCGCCTAAAGACCCGGGGGCGGACTTTTTGTCGATAAGGCAAGAAAGGAAAGAGACATGGTGAATGCGGGCCACAAGGTGCGTGTGCGCATGACCGCAACGATGGATGATGGAACCAATCTCGACATCGGATTTGGCGATGGGGGAGAAGCTGAAGTCACGCTGGGAGCCGGTGAGCTTTCGTCGTACGTCGAATCGCTCGTCATGCGAATGGATATCGGCGAGAGATGCTCGTGGAACACGCCTGCAGTTCGCGTGCTCGGCCCCAAGATGGTTGGCAGGGACGTGCGGTACGAGGTGGCGCTTCTCGCTGATTATGGGCGTGCAGTCTCGACTGTTGCCGAAGAGCATGTACACCATGAGCATGGTTGCTCATGCGGCTGCGACAGGTTGCGCAGGTCGCTCGCAAGCGCATAACGGCTCGTTTCTCATTTTAGGAAAGGATTGTTCCATGGCAAAGGATATCTTGGATCTTACCGGTAAAGTCGCGTTCATCACGGGCGCGAGCAGCCGAGGCATCGGCAGCGGTACCGCAAAAGTGCTCGCCGAGCACGGCGCGAAGGTGTTTCTGACTGCGCGGCGCGAAGAGCAGCTGAAAGAGCAGGTCGCCGCCATCGAGGCCGCCGGCGGCGAAGCGGGCTATGCCGTATGCGATGTTGCCGTCGCCGAGCAGGTTGAAGCCGCCGTTGCGGCGTGCGTCGAGAGGTTCGGGAGGCTCGACATCATGCTGCTTTCCGCTGGCATCTCGGGCGATTACACTGATGACATCGATTTCGACCTCGAGGACTGGCGCAACGTCCAGAGCATCAATCTCGACGGCGTGTACCATGCGATGATGTACGGCTATCCGCACATGGCCGAACAGGGCGAGGGCGTTATCATCCCCGTGCTCTCGATGGCCGCTTTGAAGGTGTCGGGCGCTCTGCCCTACACGGCAACCAAAGGCGCACTTTTGCGCATGGTGCCGTGGTGCGCTAAGAACATGGGCCCTCATGGCATTCGCGTGAACGGTATCGCTCCTGGCCTTATCGACACCGACATGACCAATCCTCCCGGATGGGATACCACCGAGATGCTTCACATTCCCGCTGCCCAGAAGGCGCCCTTGCGCCGCTGTGCGTCAATCGAGGATTGCGCCAACGCGGTGCTGTTCCTGGCTTCCGATGCCGCGCGGTGCATCACCGGCCAGGTGATTGCAGTCGACGGCGGCGAGGCGATGATCGAATAGCGGCGCTTGCGTGTGTGATTGGCTGCATGACAATGGAAGAGGATTGCGATGGGAATAATGGGCGACATCAACCAGATTGGCATCATCACGCCGGACATCGAGCGTTCCATCGAGCATTTCAAGAAGATCGGCCTCGAAACGTGGTCGGAGATTTTCGAAAACACCCCCGACAAGTTCGAGGACATGGTTGCTGACGGCGAGCCGCGGGAATATGCGTCAAAGTGTGCGAGCAATTTCGACCTCAACATCGAAATCGAGCTCATAGAGCCTCTCGACGATAAGTCCGACTATGCCGTATTTCTCAAGAACAACGGCGGCAAGGCGGGTGTGCATCACCTGCGCGTCGACTTCGATGACATGGACGATGTGCATGCGACGGGCAAGAAGCTGCTTCTCGCAGGGGTCCCAGCGGGCAGCGGCATGGCATATGAGTATTACGATTTTCGCGACGAACTCGGGTTGGTGCTCGAGTATTTCCCGGTCGATCGCGACTAACAAGCTCGACTGCTCGCCTCACCCGTCGGCGGCGAAGTTCATCCATGACATGGCCATGGAAGCTGGCAAGGACTGGGATGGCGAAACGGATTTGATTCGTCCGATGGGATAATGCGGTTTGTCGGAGGCGAATCGGATTAAACACGGTGCCACCGAAGCGCGTCGTCGGATGCCGCGCTTCGGCGCCGTGTTTCACATTCGCCCGGGTTCGCTCACCACGTCGAAGCTGCTCGACGATGCGCGGCAGATGAGGGTGAGGTCGTATGTGCGGGCCATCTCGATGGTCTTGTCGGTCGCGACGGCCTTGCTCACCAAAAGGGGGAGGCCTGCACGCACGGCTTTCACGGCCATGTCGGTCGGCACGCGGCCGCTCGTGAACATGAGGCTATGCTTGAGGTCGACGCCGTCCAAGAGCGCGCATCCGATTGCCTTGTCGAAGGCGTTGTGGCGCCCGATGTCCTCGCAGAGGTAGAGGACTCCCGACTTGTCGGCCAGATAAGCGCTGTGAGAACCCCAAGTGCGGCCTGCGAGCTCGACGTCGACGCGAAGCGGATCGTCATGCAAGGTTATCGTTTCTATCTCATCCAGGTTTCGCACGAGTCCCTCAGTGAATAGCCTGCCACAGGCCAACTCTGCCAGATGGCTTGCCGAACAGCAGATCCGCATGGTCGGTATGCCGTTCACCGTGACCATGAGCGTGCTTTCCCGTTGGACGAGCTTCGAGACCGTCGTGATTCTGCCCGAGCGGAGGTGGCGTTCCATTCCGAGCGCGATCGGCTCGTCGGTCGCCTCTGTTTTTCCTACTAGATTCATAGGCGTACATAGTACGATTATCAGGACGGAATCGTCAAATGCCGACGAGGCCTGTTGCTCGCGAACGGATGCCGCTGCCGTTCGGGCGGGTATGACCACTTCAAGTACGGGTGTATTATCACGACGATGTAGATCGCCAAGGCGATGCCTGCGGCGAGCCCGAATGTGCCGATGGCCGACACGCCGGCTATCCGCAAGGCGGACGACGAGGTATCGATGACGCAGGAGCCGATAATGAGCCCCATGGCGACAAGGGCGACTGCCACGAGTCCGCCGGCGGCGCGCACGTCGCGCGAGAGCTCTTCGCTGCCCGACAACTCCATGCCTATGCGCACTTGGCCCTTCTGCACCATGTCAAGCGTTTCGACCGTCTTGGAGGGCAATGCCGTCATGGCCTCTGCGCTGTCGATGCCCTGGCTTGCCATGCGTCGGAGCTTCTTCTCGATGCGGCTCGGGTCGAACGAATCGCGGAGATGCTCCGACAGCACTTCCATGATGTTGAGCTTGGGCGAAATCAGGTGAATCGTCCCTTCGAGCGTCACGAGGCCGCGTCCGAGGCTCACGAGGAACGGGTCGATGTCGAAGCCGGAGTCGCGGAGGGCACTTCGGCGAGGCGTTCCATGATGGCCAGGTCGTTCGTAACCGTTTCGACGATGCCGGGTCGTTGGACCTTGACCGCCACGAGGGTGCCGTCGGGCAGCGTGGCGCGAGAAGCCCCGAAAGCGCTGGTTCGGTTAAGATGGAGCAGGTTCAAGTGGAGAAAGGGCATGGAAACGGACTGATGTCTGACGGGCGGTCTGGCGGGACGGTCGAAACGAATCGAGGTGGGCAAGCTGGACATGCCGGCTTGAGTCCAGATGAGCGCCGCGGGGTGCTGTCGGGCCTGTTCTGCTACGTGTTCTGGGGCTTGTGCCCCATCTACTGGAAACTGCTCTCCGAAGTCGACTCGTTCGAGATCATCGCCCATCGCATCATCTGGTGCTTCGTCATGGTGCTCGCCGTGTGCGTTATCGGCAGACGGGGCCTGGAGGCGCTCATGCGGCAGCCCCGCGCGTGGTCCTATCTGGTGCCATGCGCGATTATCATCACGCTGAACTGGTCTATCTACATTGTTGCGGTCAATGACGGCAACATTGTCGAGACGGCGATCGGCTATTACATCAACCCCATCGTCTCGATCGTGCTGGGCATCGTGTTTTTCAGGGAGCGCCTCACGCGCCTTCAAGCCATAGCGGTGGCCCTTTGCACGTTCGGGGTCGTGTTCTTCACTGTGAACTACGGTCGGTTTCCCTGGATCGCCGTGTCGCTCGCGGTTTCATTTGGCGTGTACGGCGCGCTCAAGAAGAAGGCGGGCTATCCCGCGGTTGAGGCGCTCGCGATCGAGAACACTGTCATGGTCGTGCCGGCTATCGCGTTCGCCGTCGCGCTTGCGCACCTCACGGGTTCGCATGCGTTTCTCGGCGACATTGCGACAGCGCACGGGTGGCTCGTGACCGCGCTGCTCGTGCTTGCCGGTCCCGTGACGGCGGTGCCGCTCATCTTGTTCGCGAACGCCGCGAACAAGATTCCGCTGTCGCTTTTGGGGTTCATCCAGTACGTGAGTCCCACCATCGCGCTCGTCACCGGCGTGTTCCTGTTCGGCGAGCCGTTCACGTCCGCGCACGCCGTGTGCTTGGGCAGCATCTGGTGCGGTCTGGCGCTCGTGAGCTTCGAGACCGTGCGCGCCTCCCGCGGATAAGCTGGATGCAAGACCCTCAATCTTGAGTATCTCGGCAGTCGGTCGCAACGGGGCATCTGCTATCCTATCGACTGGAAAACAGGAGGGAAGTACGTTATGGCGGATGGCTTCGGAAGCCAGCAGACGACGCGGCGCACGCTGCATTACTACTGGCAGGTCACGCGCAAGCATTTGGGCCTGTACATCACGATGGTGCTTTCGACCATCGGGTTCGGCATTTTGCTGACGTACGGGAACCCCTACGTCATGAGCCTCATCGTCGATCGGATTTCAGCCGAGCCGGTGGCGGCAGACCAGGTGTTCAACGTGTTCGGTCCCTATATCATCGCGCTTCTGGCCATCAACGTGTGCGGCCAGGCGGCGAGCAAGCTGCAGGACTACACGTTGTGGAAGCTCGAGATAGCCGTGTCCTACGATTTGGCCACGCTCTGCTTCGACGCATTGTCGAACCAGTCCATGAGCTTCCACTCGAACCGCTTCGGCGGCACGCTCGTGTCGCAGACGACGAAGTTCATGGCGGCCTACAACCA
>CAMOUE010000154.1 GCA_946626265.1 uncultured Eggerthellaceae bacterium
ATGGCGCGCGCAGATCATCAACCGGTCTTGGAGCCGATTAATCGGCCGAGGATTCAAACGGGGGAACTCCATCGCGTGTGCGGCCGCATGGTTGCCGTCGTCGTCGCGACGGAGGAATCGACCACCCCGCTCACCGTCCAGTTCGACGACCCTGAAAAACCCGCGGTTGTCTGCACGCCGCCGGAGGGCTGCGAGGCCGTGGCGCGTCCCCTTCAGCTTTTCGAGGGCAGGCCGGCGGTCTGCTGGACAGTCGACGCCGTACGCGGGGCCCAGGTGAGCGCGCTGTACGTGGTCGCTTCGTCTTCCCTCGCCGAGCGGGTGTCGCAGGTGTTGTACGGCACGAAGCGCAAGGGAGGCGGCGCGATGCCGCAAGTCGTCGAGGTCGACATGGCGGCCTTGTCCGACCGAACCGCCGAGATGGGCGGCCTGGAGGTCTACGGCGTGCCGTTCGGCATGCTCGAGGTGGCGCGGGCGCTTGCCCAATCGGAGCTCGACGGCTACGACGGCGTCATCGTCGTCGACGCTGACAACGTGCGCATTACGCCGGAGCACGTGTATGACCTGTGCCGCGATCTCGACGAGCGCCCCGATCTCGACGTCGTCGCCTCGTGGATCACCTGGCAGAGGCGTTGTCCGTTCCTGTTCTCGCGCGGTTTCCTCGAAGACATCGAGGATCGCCGCCTTGCCTTTCCGCAAGCTCAAGGCAGGCCCGTCATGCGGCTCTGCGCGCGTGACCACGTGTTTGGGGAGGAGAAGCTCGCGCCCAATCCCCCGGCGAACGCCGCAATCGCGGAGTTTCTCGACGGGTGCACGTGCACTGCGCTCGAAGCGGTCGGACTCGCTCGCTATGCGAGGGTCCATCCGGGCGAAGCCCTTTATGCGCCCAGCCGCCAGCTTTCGCTCATGGGGCCGAGCAAGCCTTCCCCCCTCGGCAAAGAGGATTCCCTGCTCGTCGATGCCGCCGCGCGTGTCCTGGGATGTGCTGGTGCCGCCGATGGCGACGAAGCCGAGGAACTTGCCTGGGCCGATTCGTTCGGCAAGCGCTGCCGGATGGACTTTCCCCTGTTGAACGACCGGGCGCATGCGGGCAAGCTCGCCTACCTGGATTCCGCGGCGACGTCCCAACGCGTCGACGTCGCCTTGCAGGCTCAGCTCGGGTACGACATGCACGAGAACGCAAACGTATATCGCGGCGTGTACGGCTTATCGGCCCAATCGACCTTCACGTACAACGACGCGCGCAAGCGCCTCGAGGACTTCATCGGGGCCGAACGCCGCGAGACGGTCTTCACGGCGAATACGACCGCGGCGACGAACCTGGTCGCCCGCGCGTGGGGCGAGTGGAACATCTGCGAGGGCGACATCATCGTCATGCCCTTGTCAGAGCATCATTCGACCATGCTCCCGTTCATGATGCTTGCCGAGCGCAAGGGTGCCCGGGTCGAGCTCGTCCCGTACGGCCCCGATGGGCGCATCGACCAGCGGGCATATCGCAAAGCGCTCGCGAAGGGCCCGAAGCTCGTGTGCGTCGCCCAGGTGGGAAACGTGTTTGGGATCGCAGAGCCGGTCAAGGAGATGACCGATGCAGCGCATGAGGCGGGTGCGCGCGTGCTCGTCGACGCAGCGCAGTCGTTCGCTCACCGGCGCATCGACGTGAAGGAGCTCGGGGCGGATTGGGTTGCGTTCTCGGCCCATAAGGCGTACGGGCCGATGGGCATAGGCGCTCTGTGGATATCTCCCTCGGCGTTCGACGAGATGGATCCGGTTGACGGGGGCGGCGGCACCGTCTCGCACGTCGGCGAGGATTCGTACTACCTTAGGCCCAAATCGATCCAGTACGAGCTGGGCACCCCGCCCGTTTCCCAGGCGGTCGGATGGGCGGCTGCAATCGGATACCTTGACGACGTGGGCGTCGATAACGTGTCGCGCCACGATGCGGTTTTGACGCGCTACCTGGTCGAGGGGCTGCGTCGTATCGACGGGGTGACCGTGATAGGGGACCATTCGGGGCCCGATGGGTGGGCCGGGCTCGTGTCCTTCACGATGGCCGGCATCGCCCCTGGCGCGCTCTCGGGCTTTCTGGGAAAGCTCGGCGTCACGATCCGCGCCGACGGGCATTGCGCGCAGCCGCTCCATGCAAGCATGGGCATGGTGGGCACGGCGCGCGTCAGCATCGGCGTTTACACGACGAAGGACGAAATCGATGCGGTTCTCGCGGCCGTCGAGGCATGCCGGCAGGTGTGCGCCCGCGGCTTCTCCGAGAGCTGCGCGTAAGGAGGGCTCATGGCGCGCGAGGATGTGGAACGGCATTACGCCGAGGTGGCTCGGATGGTCGAGGCCGCCGAGGTCGATCGCCGCAGCGGCTTCAACATCGTGACCGAGACCCGTGCGGCATGCACGATCGAGGACCGCAGCGAGGCTTTCGACATATACGAGGAGCGCCTTGTGGAGGGGATTCCCAAGAAGGCGCTCGTCGCAAGCCGCGGATGCGGCGATCCGGTGAGCAAGGCGCGTTTGCGGACGGGAGAGACGGTGCTCGACCTCGGCTGCGGGGGCGGGGTCGATGCGATCATCGCCTCGAGGCTCGTCGGCGAGACAGGGCACGTGTACGGTTTGGACATGACGGCCGCCATGCTCGCCCTCGCCAAGGAGAACGCCGAGACGGCGGGTGCGCGCAACATCACCTATCTGGAGGGGCTCATCGAGGACATCCCGCTTCCCGACGCGTCGGTCGACGTCGTCCTGTCGAACTGCGTCATCAATTTCTCAGACGATCGCGAAGCGGTGCTGCGCGAGGCGCTGAGGGTGCTCAGGCCCCAGGGCCGCTTCGTCGTTTCCGACATCGTGGAGTTCGCACCCGTGCCGGATTCGGCGCGCGATGACGTGTGCGCCATCGTCGGGACCACGAACGGCATGCTTGCGGCAGACGACTACGTGCGCATCCTCGAGGAAGTGGGGTTTTCGGGGGCGAGGATCGAGCCCAAGACCGTCTACACGCTCGACGTGCTACGCGAAAAGGCGCGACGCAAGGGGCGTGAGGAGCGCTTCGAGCGCATCGCGGAGGCGGACGTCGACGGGAAGACGGGAAGCGTCATCGTGGAAGCATGGCGCTGATCGCCTCTTCGAAAACGCATATCATACCAGTTCACTAGGGATAGATAGAGACCCATATTAGACATAGTCATTTAAAAGGCTTCATGTTATAGTCGACCGTATGTAGGTCCAATCGTAAGGTTGGGTGGAGTGACGGAAGGGACTGATAATCGTGTCTATGAATGACAAAGCTGTATCCAGAAGGTCTTTTGTCGCCGGTAGCGCCGCCGCTGCCGCCATGGTGGGCGCAGGCGCCATGCTCGCCGGCTGCGGCAGCTCGTCGGCAAGTGGCTCCGCGAGCGCGTCGGGCTCCGCGAGCGCATCGGCTTCGGCAAGTGCGTCGGGCTCCGTGAGCGCCGCGTCGTCCGGCCCGAGCATCGTCGCCAACGACGAGATGGAGGAGCTGAACACGGTCCTGCTCGGCAAGGACTCGAAGATCGCCTGCATCATCGTCGCGAACCAGCGCGGCTACTACACCGACGAGAAACTCACCGTCAACACCCAGGTTGTGTCCGGCGGCTTTCCCGAGGCCATGCCGATGCTCTCCGACGGGACCGTCGATGTGCTGCCGTTCGGCTCCATTCCGACGTGCACGTACGTCGGCCAGGGCGACGACCTCGTCATCTTCGGCGGCACCGTCACGAACGGCTCCGAGGCCATCGTGCCCATCGAGATGAAGGACAGCTACAAGAAGGCCGAGGACTTCAAGGGCAAGAAGATCGCCTGCTTCCGCATGGAGACGGGCCACATGGTCACGAAGTCGTGGCTGCGCAAGGAAGGCCTCAAGATCGGCGATAAGCCCGAAGACGTGGACAACGGCGATGCCGATGTCGCGTTCATCCTGCTCGAGAGCATGATGGCCGAGGTGACGGCCGTCGAGAACGGCGAAGTCGACATGTGCTTCGTGAACAGCGGCCAGGGATACGTCGCCATTCAGGACGGCGTGACCGCAGTCGCCTTCCAGCCGCAGGAACTCATCGGCCACGAGTTCCCGTGCTGCCGCCAATCCACGAACCGCGCGGCCTTCGAGGAGAAGAAGTCGCAGCTCCTGAAATTCGAAATCGCCAACATTCGCGCCATGTACGATATCGCCAACGACAAGGAAGGCGTTATCAAGGACATCATGGAGTACTCCGGCCAGCCCGAGGACTACGTCGAGGCCATCACCTACGGCAAGGACGATTACGTCGCCGCCATGCAGTTCGAGATGGATCCGCGCACGTCCGATGTGTACGCCTTCTACGGCGACATGGTCGACAACGGCGACATCGAGGACACCAACAAGGACCTCATCCTCGAGCACATGGACTCCACCATCTACAAGGCGGCCCTCGACACGCTCATCGCCCGCGGCGAGAACGCCGACTTCTACAAGGGCCTGCTTGCCAAGTACGAGAAGAACAACACGATGGGCGTGTAGCCCACGTCGCTTTTGCGCACATGACGTATGCGCTCGCGGTCGCGAGGACGGCCGCGAGCGCTTCTAGCTTGCAGGGGAACCGATGCCTTCAATCGTATTCAAGGATGTCGACTACGCCTATGTCGACAGCAACGAGACCTTCCTCGCCCTCGAGGGGATCAACCTCGAAATCGAGGATGGGGAGTTCGTGTGCCTCGTCGGCCATTCCGGCTGCGGGAAGTCGACCATGCTCAGCCTCATCGCAGGGCTCGAATCCCCATCGCGGGGTCAAGTGCTCATCGATGGCAAGCCCGTCGAGGGTCCGGGGCCCGATCGCTCCATCGTGTTTCAGAACTACTCGCTTTTCCCCTGGCAGACGGCTGTCAAAAACGTCATGTTCGCCATCCAGCAGACGGGCGGGCCGATATCGAAGTCCGAGGCGGAAGGCCGCGCGCGGGCCCTGCTCGAGCAGGTGGGTGTCGGCGATGCGGCCGATCGCTACCCGTTCCAGCTGTCGGGCGGCATGCGCCAGCGCGTTGCCATCGCCCGCGCGTTGGCGATCGATGCGCCGACCATGCTCCTCGACGAGCCGTTCGGCGCCCTCGACCCCATGATCCGCCGGCGCCTGCAAGACATGCTCCTCGATTTGTGGGAGGGATCGTGCTGCAAGACGGCCGTGTTCGTGACGCACGACATCGACGAGGCGCTCATCTTGGCCGA
>CAMOUE010000155.1 GCA_946626265.1 uncultured Eggerthellaceae bacterium
TCGACCCGTGGGAAGAGCCGCGCGACGGCGTCTTCTACGCGGAGAAGGACATCTAGAAAATGTGTAAAAAGGGTCTGACCCTTTTTACACATTCCAGGAACGAGTCGACCTCCCCGGGAGGGCGACTCGTTTTATATATGTAAATATAGTCAACAAATAGCAAAACAACTAAGATGGAACGCACTTGGAAAGGCGCGAGTTCGACGTTTCGGCGCCGTGTGGCGAGTTTCGCGCTTGATACAGGGATTGGATGCAAGGTGGGGGGCTTCATGCTTGTAACGGGAGGCTCGGTCCTCGTCGGCCGCGAGATGGTCGATGCCGATATCGTCGTTCGAGACGGCGTCATAGATGCCGTCGTGCGCAGAACGTCGGTCGAGCCCCGGTCGGGCAGCGACGGTGCTGCGGGCGGGGCGCAGCCGGGCAATGGCGGCTCCGCTGACGAGGAGGTAATGGACGCATCCGGCCTAATCGTGGCGCCCGGCCTCATCGACCTGCATTTCCACGGATGCGCAGGTTACGATTTCTGCGACGCCGCGGCAGAAGCGCTGCACGCCATCGCGGCTTACGAGGCGTCGAGGGGCGTGACGGCCATCTGCCCGGCGACCATGACGTATCCGGAGGATTTCCTGGATGACGTGATGTCCCAAGCGGCCGCCTTCGAGCCGGCCACGCTCGAGTCCGCGCTCGTCGGCATCAACATGGAAGGCCCGTTCATCTCCCCCGATAGGGTCGGTGCGCAAAACCCCGCTTACGTCCAACGATGCGACGCGGACATGGTCAGGCGGCTCCAGCATGCGTCGCGCGGCCTCGTGAAGCTCGTCGACGTGGCCCCCGAAGAGCCGGGCGCCCTCGAGTTCGTTCGCGAGATGGCCGGTGACGTGCGCATCTCGCTGGCGCACACCTGCGCAGGCTACGAATGCGCGACGATGGCGTTCGAGGCGGGCGCGCGCCACGTGACGCACCTGTTCAACGCCATGCCACCGCTTAACCACCGCAACCCGGGGCCGATTGGCGCGGCTGCGGACCGTGACGACGTGACGTGCGAGCTGATCGCCGACGGCGTCCATGTCCATCCTGCGATGGTACGCCTCGCGTTCGACTTGTTCGGTGCCGACCGCATCGTGCTCATCAGCGATTCGATGCGCGCATGCGGGATGGGCGACGGCGTGTTCGACCTCGGGGGCCAAGACGTGTATGTGGAAGGCGCGAAGGCCGCGCTCGCGGACGGCACGATAGCAGGGTCCGTCACCGACCTGGCCACATGCCTGCGCATCGCCGTATGCGAGATGGGCATTCCCCTGGTCGACGCGCTCGTCGCGGCTGCGGAAAACCCCGCCCGCGCGCTTGGGATCGCGGCGGAGCGCGGATCTGTTGAAGTGGGAAAGATAGCCGACCTCGTCTTGCTCGACGGGGATCTGCAGGTGCGGGGCGTTCTCGTGAGGGGCGTGCCCATGGACGCCCGCCCGTCCTGACGGCGGATGGCGAAGCGTGGAACGCGCGTGGCGTCGAATTGGCTTTAATTGCGCGCGAGGTGACGCTGCATCGACTGCGGTGCTTTCAGGCGACGAAAAAAGCGGGGCTGCAACTTCGACGGTTGCGGCCCCGCGACATGCTCAGGCGACGATTCCGCTAGATTCGGTCGTCGACCACGGCTTCGGCCTCGATTGCGTCCGGACTGTCAGCTGGGGTCGAGGGCTCGGGCTCCGGGACGTTGATCGTCTCGGTAGGGATTGCGGGTTCATCTGGAGTTGCCGACTCATCTGCAACCGCGGCTTCGGTCTCGGGTACCGCTACTGGTTCCTGCACGTTCGGTTCGGCCGACTCGCCGCTTGCTGCGGCTTCGGGTTCCGAATCGGCTGCGAAGTCGGTTTCGGTTGCAGGCTCGTTCAGGTCGGCGTCGGCGATTATGGCAGATTCGGCTGACGCACTGTCGTTGTCAGCGGCTTCCCCTTGAGCCGGTGCTTCAATTACGTTGGCTGTTTCGGTTTCGGTCGCAATGGGCGCTTCGGGAGCGACAGCCGCCTCGGAGGCAGGTGCCTCGGGCGTCTCGGGCGTCTCGGGGACGGCGGGCGCGACAGGCGCGGCAGGCGCGGTCGCTTCGGCGGTGCTGGGCGCGCTTGGTTCGCTGGGCTTGACCAGGACGCCGGGCTTCGCGGATTCGATTTCTCGGACAACGGTCTTCGCCGCGTGTGCGATTGCTGCAGCTTGGAACGTCGCGTTCGGCGAGCCGGCGGGCAAGGCTTTGGCTGCCGTCGCCGTCGGCTTGGTCGTCGATTTGCCGCCGCCTGCCATGGCGATCGAATCGGGCACGGTGGACTTGTGGTAGCGGTTGGACTCGATGATGTTGTAGTACTTGGCTTTGGCGTTCTTGGTGAGGCTGAGCGGGGTCGCGCCGAAGTAGCTGAAGTCGACGAGCAGCGAGCCGTTCGGTATCGAATTGGGGCCGTTCGTTCCCTCGAGCGAGTGCATGTAGTTCAAGAACGTGAGCACGAACTCGAGTGACGCACCCGAGCCGATGTCGCCGTCATAGGTCTTATTGTCGACGGACGGGCCCTTCACGAACTTGTTCTCGAAATCATCGACGCTCGTATACAGCTTCTTGCCGTTGGAGCCCGCAGGCGAGATGTCGCGGATGATTTGGTCGAACGATTCCCCCTTGTGCATACGTTCGAGTATAGAGTCGAGTCCCATGCGGAGCTTTTCGGAAGATATGGCGACCTCGCCGCCCTTGCTGGTGACGGCGCTTCCCGAAACGTTTCGGGCAGCGAGTTCGCAGACGTACAAGGTGGCGAGGTAGCCGGTGACGTAACGGCTCTGATCGGTGTCGATCGCATGTCCTTCGCTGTCGGTACCGCCGCCGGAGAAGCTTATATCGAAGTAGAGGAAATTCTTACCGTCGCGTCCGTTCAGGTAGTTGTACAGCAGGTCTCGCGTCGTGTAGTTGTCGGCAAGTTCTCCATTCCCGTCGCGGGCCACGCGCAATAGCTCGAATATATTGTGACGGAACTGGTACGTGTTCTCGACTGCCGATGCGGTGCCCTCGATGAACCACTTCGGGAAATGGAGCGAATTGTACCTTTCGAAAAGGGCTTGCGTGGGGAATTTTCCATTTTCGTCCGTGACGTAGTCGTTTATGTTGGTCACGCCGGCCATGCCCGTGCGGTTGTAGTCGTCCATGAAGGCGTGGAACATCTCGTGCACGATGGTGTTCTCGAAGGTCTCCACGTTCGTTCCGCTGCGCAAAAGGACGTACTTGCCCGTGGACTCGTCAACGATACGGCCCCTGTTCTTGTCCGTTTTCAGGAGGGAGTCGATGTCGACGCCTATCATGTAGCAGTATACGTACTCGCCGTCCTGCTTGACCGCATCGCCCGATACGTATGCGAGCGCAGGTTCGGCGTTTTGATGCTCGGGCAGCCCGTCCTTATCGCCGTTTCTGTAATAGACGTACAGGCTGATCTCGGTGCCGATAGAACCCTCGTCGGCACCTGCCCTAAACGAGGGGAAGCTCTCCAGAAGCAAGTTGACGGCCTGTGGTTGCAGCTTGTTGATGATGAGGTCGAGCAGGTACTCGAGGTCCGCGTCCGAGAGCGCGTCGCGCGCCGTCTGCGCGCAGTAGATGTCCACGAGGCTTTGCCTCTCGGTTTCGTCGGCGCTTTCGGTATCCGATCCCGCAGGTTCGGATTCGGATGCAGGTTCGGATTCGGGCAACGGGCTTTCCGCCGCTTTGGCCTGAGGTTCGGCTTCAACGTCGGTTTGCGCGGAGTTCGGGTCGCGAGGGGCGATTGCCTGGGACGCGGATGCGAAGAATTCCCTGAGCGTTGCGGGAAGGATGAAGGTGATGCCGGTTGACGCGTCGTAGACCGAGATAACCTCGTTGCCGCCGAACAGCTTGGCGAGCGAGTCCGACAGCTCGACGGTGTATCCGTCGCCCTCGACCGAGTATTGGCCGGGCACGAAGAAGGCGAGTGCGGGCAAGTACGTGAGGCCCTCGACGGCGCTGGTGGCGAGCTCCATGTTGCTTGCCACCCAGAAGACGGGGATGTCCCATTGCTCGCCTTCGGCGGTCGTCACGGTCGCCGTGTCATCGAGCGGGCTTCCCGGCTGCGGCGCATCGACGCCGTCGATGGCGATGCCGCTCACGACCGTCGCCGCCTCGGCGGCCGTGTGGTTGTCGAGGCGCACCTCCTTCTCGGCTGCGAATGCCGTGGCGGGCAGGGCGAAAGACGCTGCAAGCACGAACGACATGAAGACTGACAGGAACCGGGTGAGTTTCGAATGCTTCATGGGACACCCCTTTTCAGGCGTGAATGCGATTGTCCCTATGATAACGCCGCAAGATGCGTTTTTCGAACGTGAACGCGCGTTGTCTGCGGCTTCGATGCTCAAACCGCGGTTGATGACATGCACATGCAAAGGTTGATATCCTCGGATTCGCCTAAAGCCTACAATTCACCTAGAGAAACCTTGCGCGTTGGCGCGGGAGGAGTAGCGCACTTGCGGCATAAAAACGGCCTCCCGTCACATGGCGGGAGGCCGGAATGTGTAAAAAGGGTCAGACCCTTTTTACACATTTTTTATTCGGCGGCCTTCACGTACGAGAACAGGTTGCTGACGGATTTCTGGTCGGCGCCGATGATGGCGATGTCGAGGAAGTTGCCGTCGACCTCGGCGCATGCCTGCCCGATGCATGCCTGGTTGCCGTTCACGTTGATCGTCGTCGTAGCTGCGGGGATGCTCCGGGAGTCGCCGAAATCGATGGTCGCGTCCATCGTCTCGTAGCTGGCCGTCCCCTCGACGTCGATGTTCATCTGGTCGAGTTCGCTGCGCAGGTGCTCTTCGGCCGTCTGGCCGGCGTTCTCGTCGTTAGCGGTTATGACCGCGATGATGCACGTTTCCGCGCCATCACCCGACGTTGCGACCATGTCGACTCTTCCGCCCTGCGCCACGCCGGCCGGGAGGTCGTTCATGCCGGCGGGGGTGTTTTCGTCCACGAAGCTCCATCCTTCGGGAAGCTCGAATTGGACGCGGAAGAACTCGTTGGTGTACAGGTCGGCAGCTTCCGTGCCCTCACCTGCTGCTTCGGCGCTCGCCGCCGCGCTGGCGCTCGTGTCGGCGCTCGCCGTCGCGCTGGCTGCTTCGCTGCTGGCGGCGGCTGAATCCGCGCTCGCCGTCGCGCTCGAC
>CAMOUE010000156.1 GCA_946626265.1 uncultured Eggerthellaceae bacterium
GACGAGAACGCCAACATCATCTACGGCCAGATCGTCGACGAGTCCATGGGCGACATGGTGCGCATCACGGTCATCGCAACGGGCTTCTCTGCCGACCAGTTCGGCGGCAACACCCCGCGCGACTACTCGCGCAAGGACCTGTTCGCCTCCACGGCGCAGGATTCCGCCGGGTCCGCCTCTTCGTCGATGTCGTCGATCGGCTCCTCTGCGCCGGTCTCGCCGCGTCCGTCCGTTCAGTCGACGAACCGCCTGACCGACGAGGATTACATTCCCGATTTCCTCAAGCGCCGCTAAGGGGAAACCACCTCGTGCACGCGCGCGTGACACTGCCGATTCCGAAACTCGATGCGCTCCCCCTGGGGGCGCATCGTCTTATGGTGCTCACCGACGAGGCGCTGTTCGGCGCTTGTCGGACCCGTATCGCGTTCACCGGCCGGGACGGGGGCGTCAGCGAGGGCGATTTCGCGACGCTCAACCTCTGCGACTACGTCGAGGACGATCCAAGCGCCGTTAAGCGAAACCGGGCCATCCTGCTTGATGCGATGGGTTGCAAAGATGCGCAGGTCATCTCGTTGCGCCAGGTGCATGGCGAGCATATCGTGTCCGTGCGCGATGCGTCGGACGTCGCCCGTGCGCTCGCTGAGGCGCGTGAAGGCGCCGACGGCGTCGTCGTGCGCGATTCCCAGGTTGCGGCAATGCTCTTTTCCGCGGATTGCCTCTTGCTGATAGTCGTGGCGCCGTCCGGACGATTCGCGATCGCGCACGCCGGCTGGCGCGGCGCCGTCGCCGGCATCGCCGCGAAAGCCGTGCGCGCCTTGGCCGCCGCCGAGCTCGCGGAAGCGGGGCGTGCGGAAGGCGGGTGTGCAGAAGCGGGGTGTGCGGAAGGCGGGCGTGCCGAAGTTGATCCTGCGGAAGCCAGGCGTGCCGGTTCCGACCTCCTCGAGCAGGTCGCATCGACGTTCAACGTCTACATCGGCCCGCATATCGGGATCGAGTGCTTCGAGGTGGGCGAGGAGGTCGCCTCGCAATTCGCCGAGCGCTTCGGGGAAGGCGTCGTGTCGCGCTCGTACGGCGAGAAGCCGCACGTCGACCTTGCGCGCGCCGTCGTTGCGGACGTCGTGTCGGCGGGAGTGGACCTAGCGCGCATCGCCGATTCGGGCATCTGCACGAAATGCAACGCCGACCGTTTTTATTCCTATCGTGCGACGGACGGGGCGTGCGGACGCCATGCCGCCGTCGCCTGCACATGCTAGACGGAGGAGAACTATGGGAACGAAGGAACGTTACGAGAACGCCGCCGCCGAGCTGGCTGACGTCTGCGCCCGCGCGGGGCGCAATCCCGCCGACGTCGTGCTCGTCGCGGTGTCGAAGACGGTCGGGCCCGACGAGGTCGCATGCGCCATCGAGGCGGGAGCCCGCGACTTCGGCGAGAACCGTCCGGACCAGCTCATGACGAAAGCAGATCAGTTCACCGATGTGAACTGGCACTTTATCGGCAACATCCAATCGCGGCGCATTCGCGACATCGTCGGGCGCGCCGTGCTCGTCCATTCGCTGTTCGAGGAGCGCCATGCGCGCAAGATCGACGAGGTCGCGCGCGAGCGTGGAATCGTCCAGGACGTCCTGCTCGAGGTGAACGTCTCGGGTGAGGAGTCGAAGAGCGGCCGAACCCCTGATGACGTGCGTGACCTGCTGGAGTACTGCCGCAGTTTGAAAAACGTGCGCGTGCGCGGCCTCATGACGATGGCGCCGCAGGGCGATTCGGATATCGCCCGCAAGACGTTCGCCGGATTGAGGACGCTGCGCGACGAGCTCGCGTCCGAGCTGCCCGCCGACGAGGCGGAATCGTTCAGCGAGTTGTCGATGGGGATGTCGGAGGACTGGCGCGAAGCCGTCGAGGAAGGCGCCACTATCGTCCGCGTGGGACGCGCGATCTTCAGCGACGCGTTCTGACGGCGGAAGGCGCGCGACGCGGTTCGCCCAATAGCCGACGCTTTACGTGGTGATTTTGCCCGAATCGGGCCGATATGCGCCCTTTCGGGTACCATAGACGTGTCAGATTACGCAAGAAACGAAGCAGGTGATTTCATTGCCCAGGAACAGTTCGAGCGGTGCGGCAGGTATGTTCGACGACTTGAAGGCCCGTCTGGGCTTCGGTGGCCGTGACGACAGGGACGATCGTGATTACGACGACTACGATGACGACGGCTACTCGGATCGCTACGACGACGAGATCGAAGACTATGACGACAACGCCGTAGGGGGTTTCCGCCCGATCGGCACGTCTTCGTCCCGCACGTCTCGCACGTCCCGTTCGAGCAGCCGCGGAGATTCGGGTCCGCGTCTCGTCTCGATCGACGACGTGAAGGCCACCACGCCGCTTCCCGACCGCTACGGCGATTCCGAACCTGCGACCTCGCGCTATGGCGGCCGCACGGTGCTCGACGAAACCGTTCCGCCCGTCTCGTCGCCCGCCCACAACGCGGCGCTGCGCGACTCGCGCAAGTCCGAGGGCGTCGATTCGCTGTTCGATTCCACGTCGTCCAGCCCTTCGTTCAGCGCATATGCCGGTTCGAGCAACACGACGACCACGTACACGACCTCGCGGTCGCTCACGGTCATCAAGCCGACGGTTTACGGAGACGTCGAGCGCGTCGCGCATGCGGTCAAGCTCGGCGACGTCGTCGTGCTCGTCATGCGCAGCACGCCCGAGGAGCTTTCCAAGCGCATCCTCGACTTCTCGTTCGGCGTGGCGAGCGCGCTCGACGCGAACGTCGAGTGCCCGGGCAACAAGGTGTTCGCCATCGCGCGCGGCAACGGGCTGACCGAAGACGAGAAACGCCGCCTGCGCAATCAAGGCGCGCTGTAGTCGCGCTGCTGCGACTGGCGTCGCACCGAAATACAGGAAGAACGTTTACGGAGTGGCTATGGGCAATCAAGGTAAGACGTTCGCAATCGTCGGTGGTGGAAAGATGGGGGAGGCCATCCTCTCGGGTTGGCTTTCCTCGCAGGTCGCGCCTGCCGATTCGATTGCGCCAGCCGACGTGACCGTCGTCGAGCCGGGTGACGAGCGCCGTCGGTGCCTCATCGACGAGCACGGGGTCGCCGGCGTGGCTGACTCGAGCGAGCTCGCTCGTGCCGACGTGGTCGTGCTTGCGGTTAAGCCGCAGGTCATGTTTGCCGTTTTGGAAGGAATGACCCGAAACGAGGCGCTGTTCGGTGCTGGGGAGCTTCCGCTGTTCGTGTCGATTGCGGCCGGCATCACGACCGAGCGCCTCGAGTCGGCGCTTCCCGACGGAGCCGCGGTCGTGCGCGTCATGCCGAACATGCCGCTGTCGATCGGCGCGGGGGCCTCGGGTGTGTGCGGCGGTTCGAAGGCTACTGCCGAGCAGGTCGAATACGTCGCAGCGCTTTTCGGCTGCCTCGGTCGGGCCGTCGTGGTCGACGAGGCGGACATGGACGTCGTCTGCGCCGTGTCGGGATCGGGCCCTGCCTACGTTGCCGCCATGATCGAGGCGCTGCGCGATGCGGGCGCACGTCAGGGGCTCGACGCAGAGCTGGCCGAGACGCTCGCCCTGCAAACCGTGCTTGGCACCGCGCGGCTCATCAGCGAGACCGGCATCGCCGTCGACAAGGCGCGCGAGGCGGTGTGCTCGCCTGGCGGCACGACGCTCGCGGCGCTTGACGCGATGAACGCCGCCGGGTTCGCCGACGTGTTCGACAAGGGAGTGGAGGCGGCTGTCGTCCGCTCGAAGGAGCTTGCTCAATGTTCATGATAAAAAGCCTCATCGTATCGCTGACCAACGCGTATACGACGGTTATCTTCATATACGTTCTCATGTCGTGGATTCCGACGCAGACGGGCATCGTTGCCGATGTCTACCGCGTGCTCGGCAAGATCTGCGACCCTTATCTCGATCTGTTCCGCAAGATTATTCCGCCCATCGGTGGAATGATTGACATTTCTCCGATATTCGCGCTGCTCGTTTTGCAATTTGTCGTACGTTTGATAGTGAATATCCTTTAGGATTTGTCTATACTTGATATAACTGCAACCGCATATAAACGAAGGGATGAAACATGGCCATAACTGCAGCAGATATCCAAAACGTGAGCTTCTCCATCGACCGTAAGGGTTACGACGTCGATGAGGTCGACGTCTTCCTCGAGCGCGTTGCAGACGAAGTCGAGGCAATGACCGCCCACATTGCGGAGCTCGAGGCTTCGGGTGCGTCTGTTTCCGACGAGACCGTGGCCATGCCCGCCGTGCCCGTCGCCGAGGATGCGGAAGAGGGCGAGGAAGTCGACGTCTCCGCTTATCAGGCGCAAATCGCGGAGCTCGAGGCCAAGGTCGCCGAGCTCGAAGAGCAGCTGGCCGAGAAGACCGCCAACGACGCGGCAATCTCCCAGGCGCTCATCGTCGCGCAGCGTTCCGCCGACGACGTTATCGCGAAGGCGCGTTCGGAGGCTTCGAACATCGTGAAGGACGCGGACGACGAGGCCGATCGCATCATCGGCAAGGCCGAGGCCGACCGCCTGAAGATCATCGAGTCCATCCGTCAACTCGAGACCGACCGCACCGAGGTTCGGTCCGAGTATCGCGACATGTTGGCGAACTTCATGGCCGATGCCCAGAAGAAGCTTGCCGACATCGACGGCGACGCACGTCGTGCCGCTGCGAACGCCCAGGTCCGCAACGATATGGGCGCTGCGAACTATGCGCCTTCCATGGCCGGTGCCACCGGCGCCCAGCCTGCGACGTCCAACCCGGTCGATCCGTCCGCCACGATCGCCGCGCCGGCTCCGTCCGTCAGCGGTTTCATCGACAAGGACCTCTCCGGTTTCGGCGCTGCCGACGACGATTTCGAGTTCGACGTCGACTAGCAGCGTGCTTGGATTAGCAAGCTGAGCTGGGAATTTAGCAAGATGAGCCCGCCGCATCGGCGGGCTTTTTCCTTATTGTTGCATTTTGTCGTGCGCTTTCGCCTGCGCATTTAACGTGAGCGTCGCTGCGTCGGTGCGGTGGCATCTGGACGTGTTGAATGTCGAATGGGCTACGCACGCTAGCCATGTCGCCGCCTTGGTGGAGTTAGCCTAGGTTAAATCGCGTCATGATGCAGCGATTGCTGTTATTTTCCTCATCATGGCTGAGCCTTCAAACTAAGAACGCCGAACTGCTACAC
>CAMOUE010000157.1 GCA_946626265.1 uncultured Eggerthellaceae bacterium
GGCGGCGCGCAGAACGTCGTGAGCTTGTAGTCCTGCATGTGCTGCAGCAGCTTCGTGGGGACGAACTTGTCCATGTCATACGCGAAGACCGTGGCTCCGGCGATCCACTGGCCGTAGATCTTGCCCCAGCCGAACTTCGCCCAGCCGCTGTCGGTCACGCTCATGTGCAGGCAGTTCTCGCGCACTTGCTGCCAGTATTTCGCGGTGAGTATATGTCCGAGCGGATGCGCGTAGTTGTGCATGACGGGCTTGGGGTGCCCGGTCGTGCCGCTCGTGAAGTAGATGAGCATGATGTCCTGGCTCGTGACGGCTTCGGGGGAACCGGCCGCGGGACGCTCCCACGTTTCGGGCTCGTCGGCGATCAGGTCGTCGAAGAACAGCCAGCCGTCGCGCTCGCCGGACACGCAGACGCGGTTCTCGATGCTCGGCGAATCGGGAAGCGCGCCTTCGACCTGCGAGCATACGTAGTCGTCCTCGACGCATACCATCATCTTCACCTTGCACTTGTTGGCGCGGTAGACGATGTCGTGCGTCGTCAGCTGAAGCGATGCGGGGATGACCGTCGCGCCCAGCTTACACAGCGCGCTCGCGACGACCCAGTACTCCCAACGGCGGCGCATGATGCACATGACGATGTCGCCCTTGCCGATGCCGAGCTTCTTGAACGCGTTCGCCGTCTTGTTGGACAGCCTGCTGATGTCGGTGAACGTGAAGCGGCGCTCCTCGCCCGCGTCGTTGCACCACAGAAGCGCCGGCTTCTCGGGCTCGACGCGCGCCCACTCGTCGACGACGTCGTAGCCGAAGTTGAAATCCGCCGGCACGTTGATCTGGAAATTCTCGTAGAAGTCCTCGTAGCTGTCGAACTCGATACGCGGACAGTATTTCTTCAAAATGTAGTCCATACGCTCCTGCAATCTTGTATCTGAAAGCCGTGGCCCGCTATTCGGCGATGATGGTCACGAACTTGGCCGGAATGTCCCCGCCGCAGCGCTGCCCGTGCATGAACTGCGGGTTGAAGTAGATGCTATCGCCCGCGTTCAGCACGAACTCCTCGTCCTCGAACGTGACGATGACGGTGCCCTCGAGAACCAGGTTGAACTCCTGGCCGGAATGGCGCACGAGTTTCGCGGGCTCGTCGCTCGGATCGAGCACGACCTCGAGAGGCTGCATGATCTTGCCGCCGAAGCGCCAAGCCAAGTCGTCGTAATGGTAGCCGGGGTAACGGTCGACTTCCTTGCCTTCGCCCGAACGCACGACCTGGTAGGTGTCGAGCTTCGCGGACGTGCCCGTAAGGATCTCGGTGAACTCGACGCCGAATTCGCGCGCCATGTGGTAGATGGCGGAAATCGGGACGTCGGCCCCCGTCTCCTCCCAGTTCAAGTACGTCTCGACCGATACGTCGAGCTCCTCGGCCATTTCCTCGACCGTTACGTCGCATGCTTCCCGCAGACCCTGGATGCGGCGACCGATGTCTTTCAGCTCTTGCTCGTCTTTTGCCATTTCCCACTCAACTCCCGAAAGATTGGCGTGACATTCACGGTTATCGTATAACCTTGTTACTGTAAGGTAGCATGAAGTTTCAAAGTCGAGGGTTTTCATGGCATTTCTTCCCATGAACAGCACGGAGATGCGCGATCGCGGGTGGGATTGCGTCGATTTCGCCTATGTGTGCGGCGATGCCTACGTCGACCACCCCTCGTTCGGCTCCGCCATCATCGCGCGCGTCCTCGAGGCCAACGGCTACCGGGTCGGCATCATCGCGCAACCTGATTGGCGCGACCCGGCCAGCATCGACGTGTTCGGGCGGCCGCGGCTGGGCTTTCTCGTGTCGTCGGGGAACATGGACTCGATGGTGAACCACTACACGGTCGCGAAGAAGCGGCGCAAGTCCGACGCGTACTCCCCCGGCGGAGAGGCGGGCCTGCGTCCCGACCACGCCTGCGTCGTCTACGGGAACCTGATCAGGCGCACGTACAAGGACGTGCCCATCATCCTCGGCGGCATCGAGGCGAGCCTGCGCCGGCTCGCGCATTACGATTACTGGTCGGATTCGCTCAAGCGCTCCATCCTGCTCGATTCGGGCGCCGACCTCGTTTCCTACGGAATGGGCGAAAAGTCGATCGTCGCCATCGCCGACGCGCTGGCAGCCGGGCTCGATGTGTCGGACCTGACGTTCATCCCCGGCACGGTGTACCGCGCGCGTTCGACGGAGGCCGCGTTCGAGCCGATCGCGCTGCCGGCTTTCGAGGACATGCAAGCCGACAAGCTGGAATACGCGCGCAGCTTCGCGCTGCAACACGAGAACCTCGACCCGTTCTCGGCGCACACGCTCGTCGAGGAGTACCCGCACGACGTCTTCGTCATCCAGAACCCGCCTTCCGAACCGCTGACGACCGAGGAGATGGACGCCGTGTACGCCCTGCCGTACGAGCGCGCCTGGCATCCGTCCTACGATGCGCGCGGCGGCATTCCCGCGTACCGCGAGGTTAAGTTCAGCCTGATCAGCAACCGCGGATGCATGGGCGATTGCTCGTTTTGCGCGCTGAACTTCCATCAGGGGCGAATCATCCAGACGCGCAGCCACGAATCGATCGTCGCCGAGGCGCGCGCGTTCGCGGACGACCCCGACTTCAAGGGCTATATCCACGACGTCGGCGGCCCGACCGCGAATTTCCGCCAGCCCGCCTGCGAGAAGCAGCTGACGAAGGGCGCGTGCGTGCACAAGCGCTGCCTATCGCCCGAGCCCTGCAAGCAACTGCGCGTCACGCATGCGGATTATCTGGAGCTGCTGCGCGAGCTGCGGGCGCTGCCGGGCGTGAAGAAGGTGTTCGTGCGCAGCGGCGTCCGATTCGACTACGCGTTGTACGACGAGGACCACACGTTCATCCGCGAGCTCGTGGAACACCACGTGAGCGGCCAGTTGAAGGTCGCGCCCGAGCATATTTCCGATGCCGTGCTCGCTGTCATGGGCAAGCCGAGCCGCGCCGTGTACGACCGGTTCGTGCGTGAGTACGAGCGCATCAACAAGCAGCTCGGGCTGAAGCAGTACCTTGTGCCGTACCTCATGTCATCGCACCCCGGCTCGACGCTGAAAGAAGCCGTCGAGTTGGCTGAATACTGTCGCGACCTGGGCTATAACCCCGAGCAGGTCCAGGATTTCTATCCTACGCCGTCGACGATCTCGACATGCATCTACTACACGGGCGTCGACCCGCGCACGATGAAGCCCGTCTACGTGCCGAAATCCCCGCACGAGAAGGCGATGCAGCGTGCGCTCATCCAGTACCGCAACCCCAAAAACCACGCGCTCGTTCGCGAGGCGCTGAGGAAAGCGGGGCGCGACGACCTCATCGGATACGACGAGCACTGCCTCGTGCGCCCCGAGAAGCGCGGGGCCGGCGGGCGCGGGGCCGGCGGCGGGCGCGGGGCCGGCGCGGGCGGCGGGCGCGGGGCCGGCAGGCGCGGGGCCGGCGGCGACCATGATAGGCCCGGCAATCGCAGTAAAAGGCGAAACCCACGTCACTAACCGTGCATCTGCATTCTTTACCGTGATTTAAAACACCTCATGAAGTCATCGAACCGCATTCCCTTCGGTATGTGGCTCAAAATCGAGGGTAGTCATTATCTATACTCAGAATAATTCATTGTGAACTGGGGTTTTACGATTCTCGTTACTTCGATACCTCGAAAAATCGTGACTACCCTCGATTTTGGTCCACCCTGGCCCAAAATCGAGGGTAGTCACGATTTCGCACGAGAGAAACCGCGGCGCCAGCGTATCCGCGGCGCCAGCGCACCCGCGGCGCAAACGCGCCCGCGGGGCTATCCCATCAAACAAGACCGCATTAGCGCAGTTCAATTGCGCAAACGAACGCGATGCCTCCCTCGGGATTCAGCGCTTTCGCCACGATGCGCCCTTCGTCTTCGCGCAAGTACAAATCGAGCGGAACGCCCGGCAGCGCCTCGTGCCGATAGTCGATCTGCAAGGTCCTGATCGCGCCTTCCGGCCCCGGGTTGAGCGCATTGACGACGTAATTCGCATACATCGCGTTATTAACGTGCCCATTCACATCGATGTCGGTGAACGACGGGACAACGGTGTACGAAGGCTCTTCGGGCATATCGTCGATATCCGAAATCTTGCGCGGCTTGCTCTCGAACGCGCGCGCATCGTCGAAGTCGTGCTCGCCATGGTAAGCGTCTTTCGCCGACGCGAACTTTCGCGATCCGAAGTCCATGAGGACCCATTCCTGCGTGGCTTTCACCAGCAGATTGCCCTCCTCGTCGCGCATCGCGAAGTCGCGGATGAACGAGAAACGCGACAGCGAGTGCGGCCAAGTGCGCACCGTCACGACCGAGCCGAACTTGGGCTCGCGCACCACCTCGAGTTTCGTGCGGACGACAACCCATACTACGTTGTTCTCGAGCATGGCATCGCGTCCGATTCCGAGCTCTTCTGCATGCGTGATCGCGAGCTCTTGGAAAAGGTCGAGCATTGCCGTGGGCTGCATGCGCCCATAGCGGTCGAAGTCCATCCAACGCAGCCGGTGATCGTGCTCCATCTCAATCGTCATAGTCAAATCCTCTTTCCTTGCCCGCGTTATTCTACCAATGTAACGAGACAATGACGGCAGGTTTTCGCATCGTCAGCATTTCAGGAAACGTTCAGCTGCGTCCGTATAATCGATACTCGAGAACACGAGCACGCGGGATCGGAGACGGACATGCGCGATTACCAACCCATTATCGACGTAACGCCCCTCGAGCACTCGAGCAAGAACGGCGCGGGTTATGACACGGCGCCGCGCACTTCCGAGCACGCGAGCTCGCAGAGCTCCTCGTACCGGCAGCCGACCTGGAGAAGCTCGACGACCGCTCGCACGAACACGACGAACACGGCAGGCACCCAAACGAGAACGACGCACACGTACGGCGCACCCTTCCCTCCCTTTGGCACCACGTTCTCGTACGAAACGACGGACACCGCAACCGTATCCAAGGCGGGCGGGTCCGTCGTCGCCGGGCTCGTCCAAATCGCCGTGGGCGCGGGGCTCGTCCTCATCGGCGTGCCCATGCTCATCCTCCCCGGCCCCGGGCTGCTCTCCATTGTGGGCGGCATCGCCCTTGCGGCCAACGGCATGCGGAAGATATTCGGGTTGTAAGGGCTTCCCGCCG
>CAMOUE010000158.1 GCA_946626265.1 uncultured Eggerthellaceae bacterium
CCGCGCCCGCTTGCGCCCCACCTACGACCTGGGCCTACGTCGTCGTCGACGGCGAATTCGTCCGCATCGTCGCATGCGAGTCCAACGCGGCGAAGCTCGTGGCCCCCGCTGAAATCGAGGGGTTGCCCGTGAGGGAAATCGGGCCCGAGGCGCTCTCCCACCTCGCCGTCACGCGCGAGATCGTCCTACCCGACGGCGTCGAACGCATCGGGCCCTACGCGTTCCGCGGATGCGGGCAGCTCGCGCGCCTCGCGCTCCCGGGGAGCACATCGACGTTCGCGGCGTCGTGGATAGCGAAATGCCCGAATCTCGAAGAGCTCGTACTCCCCGGCTCGCTCGAGGCGATCTGCCCCGACGTGCTCGCGAACCGCGCCGTCAGAACACTCGTGATCGGCGCCGGCACGCGGACGATCCAACCGGGCGCGTTCGAGAAATCGACCCTGTACGACATCCGCATCGACCCGCGCAACGCGCATCTGAAGACCGACGGCTTCTGCATCTACACGGCCGACGGCGCCGAACTTCTCGCGCTTGCACGCCCAACCGCACGCTACGAGGTGTTGCCGGGCTGCGTTCGCATCGGCAAGAAGGCGTTTTCCGGCGCGAAATCGCTCGAACATGTCGTCCTTCCGGCCTCGACGGCAACGATTGGCGAATTCGCTTTCGCAAACTCCGGCATCAAGACGCTCTCTTGTCCCCCGAACCTATCCGAGATCAAGGCGAAAGCTTGCCTGCGCTGCCGTGCGCTCGAAACGGTCGACCTCAACGACGGCCTGCGCTCAATCGGCGATGAGGCGTTCGCGAATTCCGCGCTCGAAAGCCTGCGCATCCCCGCGACGGTTGCGCACCTCGGCGCGTCGATCACCGCGCGCTCGAACGTACGACACGCAGCCGGCAGCGCCACATCCGCCGGCAGCGCCACATCCGCCGACAGCACCGCGACCGCCTGCGGCGCCGCGTCCGCAGCCGGCAGCGCCACATCCAACAGCAGCGCCACGTTCGCAATCGACTCCGGCAACGAGACCTACTTCGTCGACAGCGTGGGCTGCCTCTATCGCAACGACCCCGACGGCATCCACCTCGCGCAGATGCTCGAACCCTCGACGACCCGCTACGAAGTCGAGCCCGGCACGGTCGCCATCGACGACAAGGCCTTCGCCTACCACGAGGCGATCGAGCAGGTCGTGCTCCCCGAAGGCCTCGTCCGCATCGGCGACGGCGCCTTCCGCGTCTGCCGCAAGCTGCGCAGCGTCACGATTCCCGACTCGCTCGCCCACATCGGGGCAGATGCCTTCATCGACACGGCGCTCGAACGCTTCCGCATCCCGGAAGGCCTCGTCGATATCGGGAAAAACGCGCTTGTCACCGACGGTGCGCACCACGAGGGCGTCCCGCCTGCGCTTCGCGAGATCGACGTCGACTCGCGCAACCCGCGCTTCTTCATGCACACGGGCGCGCTTTGCCGCCGCACGGAACGCGGCGCGAGCATCGTCATGTTCACCTGCGCAAGCGAGCGCGTCGCGTTTCCCGAAGAGACGCTCGAGGTCGAAGACTACGCGTTCAACAACGCGTTCGGCATCCGCGAGCTGCACCTGAACGCGCGCTTGCGCACCATCGGCGCCTGCGGCCTGAGCGTCATGAGCCAAATCCGCCACGTGCGAATCGACGTCGAGAAACCGATCGAGGGCATGACGTCGTTCGTCCTCCACTTCCCCGCCACCACGCACAGCGTCCACGGGTTCCTGCTCGCGCTCGGGGGACTCGGACACCTGCACCTCCCCGACATCATGGCGCAGTACGACAACTGCATCGCAAGCGCGCGCGACTACCATGCGCCGAACAAATCGGACAACGCGAGTGCCTACGAGCAGGTGAAGCTCATCATCAGCCGCCTGAATGAGTCGATCTTGCTCACCGACTCGAACAGGCAGCGCTACCGCTCGCTGGTCGAAAGCAACATCGCCGAGATCTGCACCGACATCGCACGCCACGACGACCGCGAGGCGATTCGCGAGCTCGCCGATCTCGGCCTGCTCAACCCCGAGAACCTCGATGACGTCGTCGTCGCCGTCAACCGGCTGCAAGACGCCGCCATGACCGGCTACCTGCTCGAGCTGAAGCGCCTCCGGTTCGGCGACCGCATCGTGGACTTCGAGCTGTAGAGCTACTTTGCAGCGTCTACGTTGCTCACGTCCTCCACTCCAATGAGCTCCGCCTCGACGCTCTCGACTGCGCCGTCAGCGTCATCCCCGTCGCCTTCGTCGTCCCCGTCGTCGAGGGCGCTGATCGCATCGGCCAGCTCTCCGAAGTCGATGCCGATCATGTCGAAAACCCGGTCGATCAACGAGCCCCCGCCTGCTTCCGACTCAGCGGTCATCTGGGCGAAGGCCGCCTCCCCGATGGCATCCTCGTCGGTCAGCATCACGTTGCCGGCAGGGGTGACGACGAACTTCCACTCCAGGTCATATGCCGCTTCGGCGCCATAGAAGAAGCCGTTCGCGCATGCAGTCCACAAGTCCCAATCACGCGAAGCCGAGTCGTTGTCGGATTGGGCGACAGACGTCCTGACATAGCCTTTCACCGCCTCGTCCCACGGACGCGAAGCCTCGAAGTCCGCGGCTATCCGGTCGATCGCCGCATCGATAACCGCGAACTCGGGGTTCTTCGCGTCTGCGAAGTACGTGTCCTCGTACGTCGACCACGTGTCGTCGGCCACGGCCAGGGCGCCGTCCACGAAGCCGAAGACGAGCGCCCTTTCCCATCCTGCCTGGTCCGAATAGAGGTCCGTGACCTCTTCGAACATGCCGAGCACCTCGTCCAGAAAATCTTCCACGAGATTCTCGGGCAAAATCGCGCTGACCGTAGAAGCCAGGTCGCCTTCCGCAGCAGGCTTGCCGGCAGCCGACTCTTCCGCGTCGTCCGAAACGGGCGCGATGTCTTCCTCGTCGGGGCCGAGCAGGTGCAGTATGAAATGCGAATCGGCAAGAGCCAGGATTTGAGATGCGGTAATCATGTGGTCGCCTTTCACTAGCGGGGTCAAGCCAATTGTAGCCGCACCCGCCCCGAAACGACACCCTTTCCTGGGCTCAAGCCGCCCGTCCCGCCTGCTTGGCTTCCCGCGCGACATGGCACCGCCCGACGTACTTAGCCCGCACGGTCGAAGACGGCGAAACCAAGCTTGCGGTCATAGTTCACGAGCATGCCGGCATCCTCGCCCCGCCGTATGGCGCCGATTGCCGCGGCGCGCACCTCGTCGGCCGAAACGGTGGCGCCCAGCTTGACGACCTCGTAGCGGCCATCACCGCAACCCTCCAGACAGGGCGAAGCGTCTGCGAGCTGCTCGACCGTCAGCCAAGTCGCCCGCGGCTGACGTGCGAACACCTCGAGCATCGCTGACGCCAGGACCTCGTCCGTCCTCTCCTGCATGATCATTCCTCTTGCGCTCATGACGTCGCCTCCTTCGGTTGCCGTTACCTTGCAATCGGAAGGGTACGCCTGTACGTAGTTTTACGTGTACATGTTTTTGGACATTACTATGTCATGCGAACGCGCCGCGAATAATCGGCCGCCTATGGGTTGCAGTTTCCGCACGGCTTGTATCCCAAGGCGATGGCCTCGTCTCGCGAGCCTTCGAACTCTGCCTTGTTCTTGTCCTTCATAGCATAGACTGACGGGCAATCGGGATAGTGGAACTTGTGCGAGCGCGTGTTCAGAATGTACGTGACGACATGCTCATCGGCCGCTTCCGGCTCTTCGGCCTGCTCAGGCGGCTCATCAGCCGCCTCAGGCACTTCGGCCGCCTCTTCCTCTTCGGCCGCCTCCGGCTCGGCGGAAGCGCTTTGCGCCGACGATTCGACGCCCATGGTCTTCGCAAGCGGGACGACGACTCCGGTCACGGGGTCGCCCTCGCGGTTCTCCCCGGTTTCGTAATCGATCACGACGCCGGGCTCGACGTTGTAGCACCAGACGCAGAAGGAAATCCTCTTTCCCGCATCCTCGACCGACTTCGCCTCCATCAAAACCCCTGATGCAATTGGGTTATCGCCTTCGTATACGGGCGTCACGCGGTAGAGCACATGATTGCCCGTCGAGTCGACATAGTGCGCGACGCGCTCCTCGTAAGGCAGCATGCCCTGCGCGTTCATCGATCTCGTGCCCGTGATCAGGTTGCGCGGGTTGTCGTTCTCGCCTGCCAACGCATGCGCAATGAGATGGCAGCGGTTGAACAGGTACTTCCCGTCGATCCAATCGTATTTCGAGATTCGCCATCCGGACGGCTCGACCATCCCGATGCTGCCACGCTCACCTTCGGGCATCGTTTCCGGCCCGATGAGCGCATAGGCGACCCCGCACCGACCGAGCTTGTCGAGCGCGCTGTACGATTCGAATGGATCCAGCTTGAGGTCGCTCTCCGCGAAATACGGGACTCCGCCGTTCACGACGACAGACGGCTTTCCCGAGTACGCTGGCACGTCAGCCAGCTTGAACTGCGGCTCAACGTCTTGTGCCACCGAATTGCGAACGGCCGACGATTTCGATGCGGCCAGCGCAGAGCCGACGTTGTTCGCAAGGCGATCGCCCGCCCCAGACGAGCATGCGCTCAAAGCGAGCATCGCCGCAACCACCAAAGCCACAACGCCCGCGACTAAGGCGATTGGAGTCTTGCCTGGATATGCGTTCATATCGTCCCTCATGGCCCATCCTCCTCGGACATGATGCAAAGGGGCGCCCCTCTGCACCATCCTGCTCTACCCGCTTTGCATCAGGCGTTTCGCCATGCGGCATACGCGCGTGGCGTTCACCTCGAGCTGGCGCCTGCTCAGCTCGCCGCGCGCAAGCGCCGCCAGGATGTCGTCGAAATCGCCTTTGCTGCCGGGCATGAACAAGTCGCCGCCCGCAGCGGCCACGCGCCCCGCCATCGCCGCCGCATGACGCGTCCCGCGGTTCTTCAGCGGCAGCACCCAGTCGGTCATCACGACGCCCGCAAAGCCGCATTCGGCCCGCAGGAAGTCCTCGACAAGCCCGCGGCTCTCGGACGTATGCACCCCGTTGACCAGGTTGTACGACGTCATCACCGCGAGTGGCTGGCTCTCGCGGATGCAGATTTGGAAACCGCGCAGGTAGATCTCGCGCAGCGCGCGCTCGCTCATCTGGCTGTTGTTGAAATACC
>CAMOUE010000159.1 GCA_946626265.1 uncultured Eggerthellaceae bacterium
CAGCAACGGCGCGCTCACGCGCCCCGACTCGATAGCCATAGTGCTTCCTTTCATTCGCGCCGGCATGACTGCCAGCATCATACACGTTTCATGCAACCGCCATCGCAGCTTCGCTGCGGGACTGCTGGGAACAGGCGCCGCTTCAAAAGCTTGCGCCCGCCTGGCCCGGTAGCGGGAGTAGCCATTTGGGGAGTATCCCCAAATGGCTAAATGGCTACAGCAGGCAAACCGGCTTCAGGCAGTCGCGCTGCTTCTTGGCCCACAGGCACGCTTCCATCTCGTCGTAGCCGTGGAAGGTGTGCGTCGCGAGCGGCGCGGGATCGAACTTGCCGAGCGCGATCATCTTCAGGTAGCGCTCGTAAATCTCGCGCCCGCCGGTGACTTGCCAGCCGCGGAAGTTCACGGTCTTCATGCCCGAGTTCCACGCCGGAACGGGGATGACCACGTCGTCGTAGTAGGCGTTCAGGCTGCAGAGCTCGCCGCCGCCGCGCGTGAGCGCCATGGCCTGCCCCACCGCGGAAGCGGGCCCGCCGCACACCATGGTCACGTCGACGCAACCGCCGTTCAAATCCATGATCTGCTCGACCACGTCGCCGTCCTTGTAGCTGATGACGTCCGTCGCGCCCCATTGCCTGGCGATTTCGACGCCGATCGGATTCGTACCGATCGCGAAGATGCGGCCTGCGCCCTTGAGGGCGGCTGCCGCCAGCGCGCACAGGCCCATGGGCCCGATGCCGAACACGGCCACGGTGGCGCCGAGGTCGATGCGCGTGTTCTCGACGCCGTGCCAGGCGGTGCCCACCATGTCGGTGACCATGACGGCCTGCGTGTCGGTCACGTTGTCGGGGATCTTGGCCCCGTTCATGTCGCCCTCGCGCAGACGGAAATACGTGCCGTACACGCCATCGCGCTCGAGGCACCAGTCGAACGCCATGCCCCCGCGGCTGAATTGCGGCACGCCCAGCTGCGCCTCGATGGACGACCAGCTCGGAGTGACCGGCGGCGCGAGGATGCGGTCGCCGGGCTTGAAGTACTCGACGCCCTCGCCGACGCGCTCGACGATGCCGACGCCTTCGTGTCCGACGAAGCGGCCGACGGAGGGAGGCATGATCATGCTCTCGATGATCTCGTAATCGGTCTCGCAGACCGAGACCGCCGTCGTGCGCACGAGGATCTCGCCCGGGCCCGGCTCCACGACCGGGCGCTCACCCAACTCGACCACGCCCTTCTCCTTGTGGATAAGACCCTTCATCATCTCTGTCATAGCGTTTCCTCCTCGTCGGTCGAAATTGGGCCAAGGCAACATGACCACCGGCCCGAGCCAAGGCGGCGTTCCCCCTTCAGCTCAGTCAAAAGCGGCATGCCCCCGCCGGCCCCAAATGCTTAGCAATGGTTGGCGAACCCGTCGTCGATGCGCAACTCGGCGCCCACGATGTGCTCGGCCTCGTCGCTGTTCAAGAACGCGACGGCATCGGCGATCGCCTCGGGCGGACAGAACTTCTTTGCCGGGATCATGTTGATGAACGCCTCGTAGAACTCCGTGCCCTTGAGAGCCGGGTCGGTGATCTGCTTGGTCATGTCCGTGATGATGACGCCGGGCATGATCTTGTTCATGCGGATGCCCTTCGGTGCCTCGAGGTTGGCCAGATCCATGAAGTACGCGCGCGTGGCGCCCTTGCTCGCGGAATACGACGGACATGAGCACGGCAGAAGGGGCTTGCCGACCCGATGAGGATGATACTGCCCTCGCCCTGGGCTTCCATGATGGGAAGCAGGGTCGTCATCTGGTAGAAGAGCCCGTACACGTTGGTCTTGAACACGCGGTCGAACACTTCGAAATCATAGGTGGCGGGCTCGATGTCGGTCGGCCCGGCGTAGCCGGCATTGCACACGTAGAAGTCGATGCGGCCGTACGTGTCGTTCACCCAGTTGATGAGCTCCACGTCGTCGTCGCGCTCGCGCACGTCGCAATGCTTGTAGGCGCATTTGCCCGGATATTGCTCGTTCAGCTCGTCGGCGATCTTCTGGTTTCGCTCGTCGGACGTGCCGGCGATGACCACCGTCGCGCCCTCGGCCAGATGCTTCTTGACGGTCGCCAAGCCAATCCCGCTCCCGCCGCCAGTCACGACTCCGATCTTGCCTTCCAACTTTCCAGCCATAAGCACACTCTCCTTCTCGATACACCAGAAGCACTATCCAGCGCCTGTCCCCGCGAGGGCAGGCGCGGCGGCCCCGCCGGCACCGGTGCCGTTTCCGCGCTTTCCCCGGCGGTCGACGGGTCGGGACGGTTCAAGCGCTCCCGCGAGGGCCGGCGCGGCGGCCCCGCTGGCACCGGTGCCGTTTCCGCGCTTTCCGCAGCAGTTAATTGGTGGGATGGGTGAACCGTTCACGCGAGGACCAGCGCGGAAACGGCGCCGGTGCCAGCGGGGCCCAGTGACGCAACGATCCTCGCCCATCCCACCTAGTGCCTAAATTCCTAGCCCTCTTCGTTCTTCGAAAGCGCGAGCGACTCGGCGACGCTTGCAGCCTTCATGACGAGCTTGCCGTAGCCGATGCGCTCTTCGGCGGTCTCGACGTCTGCGTACTCGAACTGCGGAGGCAGGTCCTCGCCGCGGTCGCGCATGAGCTCCATGGCGCGGTCGACGTCATAGGGCACGATGTTCTTGCGCTCGTTCAGCGGGCGGAACACGATGGCCGGCTTCACGAACTCGCCATCGGGCATGTCAGGCAGCGCTTTCAGGGTGCCGTACTTGGCTTCCATCTCCTCGAGCGTGCCGAAGTCGAGCGCGCGGCCCGGGCACGACATGACGCAGGTCGGAAGCTCGCCCTGCTCCAGGCGGTCGTAGCACATATCGCACTTGCTCATCGGCGTGCCGGGCGCGTCGTCCTCGTACTGCGGGGCGCCGTACGGGCAGGCCTTCCAGCAGTTGCGATCGCCTTCGCAAAGGTCCTCGTCGAGCAGCACGGCGCCGTACTTGTCCTCCTTGAACAGCGCATGATGCTCGCAGGCGTCGACGCAGACCGGATTCTCGCAGTGGTAGCACGTCGCGAAGCACGTGTTCATGCGCATCGTCGGCCAAACGCCCTTCTCCCATTGCAACAGGCGCAGCCACTTCACCGGACCGGGCTGGATGTCGTTCCAGTCACGGCATGCGACAACGCACGCATGGCAGTTGTAGCAGCGGTTCTGATCGAAGAAAAATGCGTATTGAGTCATAGCTTAAACCCCCTCGACTTCGACGTTGAATCCCTTGCCCTCGACGTTCGTGATCTCGATCATGCCGGCGCACAGCAGGATGCCGCGGCGATGGTCGTAGTCTTCGGACGGGATAAGGAAGTTGCACGAACCCGCACGGTCGATGCCCTCGGGCATGATGTCGGTCTTGAGGTGCGACGGATCGTAGTTGCGCCCGAAGATCATGCAGGCGATGCCGGGGGTCAGACGGCTGGTGACGTATGCCGGGACCAGGCACTGGCCCACGCCGTTGTGCGCGAGCACCGTGTCGCCGTCCTTGATTCCGCGTTGCGCGGCGTCTGCGGCAGTGATCCACACGTCCATGCGGTACTCGTCGCGGAACCACGGGTTCTCGTCCTGCGCGAAATGCTGACGGTAGAACGCATGCGGTGTGATCATGTACAGCGGGTACTGGTTGACCTGCGGAGACAGCGGACTCGTCTCGACATCGCGGTAATGCGGGATGACCTCGATGTAGCCCTTGCCCAAGCACTTCGTCTTGTACGACGTGTTGTGGTAGTCGTGCTCCTCCAGGAACTTCGGGATGAACTCGATCTTGCCCGAGTCGGTCTGGAAGGGCTTCTCGCCGTTGACCTCGTCGCGCAGGCAGATCCAGTAATCGCCTTCGATGGGACGCACGAAGTACGATTCCTTCTTGAATTCCTCCCACGTAGGCGGATCGAGCGGCTTGATCTCGGGCATGTTACGCCAGGTCTCGAAGTTAGCGCCGGTCTTCTCGTCGATGACGTCCCAAAGGTCTTCCCACTTCACGCCCTTCAACTCCGGATACAGGTAGTCGATGACGTATGCGCCGTCCGGGTCGCCGGGGATCTGGATGCGCTCGGCGACTTCCTTGAAGATCCACAGGCGGCTGCGGCACTCGCCGGGCGGGTCGAGGACCTTGCCCATGCCGATGAAGTAGTTGCCGGCAGCCGGGCTGAAAGCCGTGTTGAAGGAGTAGCCCTGCAGTACGAAGTTGTCGCCGCCGCCGCCCTCGAAGAACTGATGGGTCAGCGGGAGCACGAGGTCAGAATACCAGGTCATGGTCGTCGCCCACGTGTATGCGCCGTACGCCACGAACGGGGTGTCGAGCACGCTCTGCAGGCGCAGGTTCGAGTCGTAGTAGTTCGGGATCATGTTGCGCGGGTTCACGTTCTGCCAAATCATCTTGATGTTGGGAGCAGTCTCGTTCTGCGGGCAGCCCACGATGCGCTTGTACTCGGCCAGGCTGATCTCGCCCGCCTCGTAGCGCTTGCGCTCGGCGATGGCGCGATGCCAGATCTCGCCCTCGATGACGCAATGCTCTTCGACCTTGTCGAAGCGCTCGCCGAAGAAGTTCATAGGCGGCGTGGGGAAATGCGGGCGAACGCCGAAGTCCATGCCGGTGCCGATGCAACCTTCACGGCCGATGTTGCCGGTGATGGCGCGCAGGTAGTTGTCCAGACGTGCCGGGTCCTCGCCGCCCAGGATACGGGTCGCAGCCCACACCATGCGCATGTACACGGGGCCGTCGGCGCACAGGCGCGCGATGGCCTTGATGGTCTCGGCGGGAACGCCGCAGATCTTCTCGGCCCACTCGGGCGTCTTCGGCTGACCGTCGAACTCGCCCGTGATGACCTTCTTCCAGCGCTCGAAGCCGGTCGGCTCGACGTTCTTCTCGATGAACTCCTTGTTCTCCAGGCCCTCGTCGAAAATCGTGTAGGCCATCGCCTCGAGCATGGCGGCGTCGGTCGACGGGCGGATGGGAATCCACTGGTCTGCCAGATGCGCGGTCCAGGTGTAGCGCGGGTCGATGTAGATAAGCGGAATGCCCTTCTCGCGTGCCAGCTGGAAGTAGTACACGAACTCGGGGTAGTTCAGGTAGACGTCGAAGCCCCACAGCACGATGGCCTTGGTGTCGAGCAGGGTCATGGCCTCGG
>CAMOUE010000160.1 GCA_946626265.1 uncultured Eggerthellaceae bacterium
AGGCTCGCCGCCGACATGGGCGCCATGATGGTGCGGGCCGTCCCGCCCAGCTGGTCTTTCGACGCGGTGACGTTCGTGCCCGCATCGCTTTCCGCCTACCGCGCCCGCGGTTTCGACCATGCCGAGCTGCTCGCACGTCAGGTCGCCCTCGCCTTCGGCGTCGAGTGCCAGCCGCTGCTCGAGCGGCCGAGGACGCGCGACCAGCGGCTTCTGTCGGGCGGGCAGCGCATGAGGAACCTCGCGTCCGGTTTCCGGCTCAAGGCGGGGGCCGCGCCCGCAAGGGGCATCGTCCTCGTGGACGACGTCTTCACGACGGGGGCGACGCTGTGCGCCGCAACCGACGCCCTTCTGGCCGGCGGCGCCCGCGAGGTGCGCGGCCTCACGTTCGCGCGCGTGTGAAGCGGCGGGCGCGACGCCCCTCCCAGCGCCTTCTCGGTGTCTTATACGTGATGAACGGGGACGCGCCGCCGAAAACTGCTACACTTCGAATTACGTTTCTTTCGGGTCTGTAGTTGCGGGGGCGCAAAGCCCCTTAGTCCATGGCAGATGCGGTCGAAAGGATCCACGTAAACCGGGCGGGCAACCGGCCGGCGAGCACGGCGCGTTCTAGTAGTAAGTCGCATCGTCCGTTAGACAACGCGGATACGCCGCGGCGGGCGAGAGGGTGATGGTGAACAGCTCAGCCCCGATGCGCGAGTGTGGGGTCGAAGACTAGGTCAGCCGAGGGGAACGTGCAAGAAGGCAAGCATCCGGCCGCATGTCGGCCGGAGGCGGGACATGCGCCAAAAGGCGCCCATGAACTGGAGGGTCTCGGATGAAGCGTTGGAAGATCGGTGCGTTGGTTTGCGCGGTTGTCGCGTGTGCCTGCTTGGCGCTCGCGGGTTGTCAGTCTCAGGGCTACACGCCGCCCCAGAAGGAACAGGCCATTTCGGCGAATGCGCTCGGCAAGACCGGCACGTTGCGTGTCGGCGTGAACGCCTCGTCGGCCCCGATGGCCGGTCAGACGTCTTCCTCGACGCGCATCGTGGGCATCGACGTCGACGTCGCCGCCTACCTCGCCGACCAGCTCGGCACGAAGGTCGAGATCGTGGACGTCGGAGCCGATCCCGAGGTTGCCCTGTCCGAGGGCCGCGTCGACGTCGTGCTCGGCGTGGACGCCTCCGACACCGAGGCCAAGTACTGGAAGTCCCCCACGTACCTCGATACGGGCGTCGCGTTGTTCGGCACCGCATCCGAGTCGTCCGTTCCCACGACCGACTCCAAGCCCAAGATCGCCGCGCAGGGCTCCTCGAAGAGCTCCTGGCGCGTCACCAACCTGTTCGGCGACGATTCCCTCGTCGTTCAGAACGATCTGAAGTCCGCGTTCGACGCGCTCGCGACGGGCGGGGTCCGCTACGTTGCCGCCGATGCCGTCATCGGCTCGTACGTGGCCTTCTCGGAGGGCAAGGGCGACAAGGTCGTTGCGCTGCTCCAGGATCCGACGGGCTATTGCGCTGCCGTCAACCAGTCCAACACCGAGCTGCAAGGCGCGATTGCGAGCGCCATGGGCAAGCTCGTGAGCGGCGGCATGATGGACATCATCGAGAACAAGTGGCTTGGCACGAAGCTCAGCCTCACAAACGTCACCGTCGTGAAGTCAGCTGCGAGCGCAACCGAGGGCAGCGCTGCGTCCGCAGAGGCGAGCGAGGCTTCCGCCGAGGCGGCCTCTGCCGAAGAGGCTCCTGCAGAGGAGGCCCCCGCAGAGGAGGCCCCCGCAGAGGAGGCTGCAGCATAAGCTCGGCAATCGCTCCGCAACCGACACATGCAGAAGGCCCGGCAACTTGCCGGGCCTTCGTTTTCAAGGGGGATGTGCCGCTTGCTCGCTAGCCGACGAGCGGTATGACCTCGAGCTGCATGGAAGACGACTCGAGAATCGCCTTGTTGCCGAACACGCAGACGGCACCCTCGTCCATGATGCGCGCCACGTCGCCGGCGTGCTTGCGGACGGCTTCGACGTCGGCCTCGATCACCTGCTGCCGCATGGCGCGGCGTTCCTCGGGGGAACGGGACGAGAAGAACTCGCTTGCCTGGCGCCGAATAAGGGCGCGGGGTTTGACGGGCGCATCGATGCCGGCGACGGAGGCGACGATGTAGCCTTCGAAGTCCTCGCGCGACGGGTCGAACGCGGCAAGCCAGCCGGCCGCGCTTCTAAACCGCGCGATCGTTTCGTCGAGATGGGGGTCGCGATACGAGTAGAATCGCATGTTTCCCCCACGTTGCGCCTGGTAGCCGACCCCGTAGGCGCCGCCTTTCACGCGGACTTCGTTCCAGAGGTAGTCGAACCCGAGGGCTCGGGACGCAACGCTCCAAGCACCCGTGAACTGGCCGCCGTACAAGCGCCAATCCCAACCGACGCCCGCGAAGCACACGTCGCTCGGGGTGATGAACGCCTCGTTTTTCCGCTCGGGTTTCGGGACGACGAGCCTCGATGCTCCCTCGTTCGTGCGGCCGCATGCCGGATCGGCCTTCCAGAAGCGCTCGAAATCCCCTTCGCTTCCGGCGAAGCTGATGACGCAGCCGTTATCGCAGAACAGCCGTGTCGCGATGTCGCCGAGACGTTCCGCAAGCGCTTCGGCGCGCTCGTCGAAGTGCTCGATCGTGTCGCAGACGAAGCGGTAGAACCCGACGTTGCCCATCTGCTCGAGCATGACGCCCGCAGGCGCGTAGTACGACCGCACGCGCGCTGCGGCGCAGGAGTGTCCCGAGTTCGTGAACGCCTGCTCGGCGCTGATCTTGCGCTGCTTGAGGATGTCGAGGATCTTCGCGGTGTCGGAGAAGTCGGTCTCGAGCATGATCTCGCGCGGGAGCGAGGCGAGCCACTCGACGTTGCCGGAAAGGGCAGACGCGCTCACCGTGAACTTGGGCGATATCGCCGAGATGTCGGTGGGGTGCTCGAACACCTTGCTGCTGAAGTTGAGATTCCCCAACTTGCCCTGCGTGAGCGTGTCGATCTCCGAGGCGTTGTGGCGCTTCGTGCCGAGCTTGCCGAGCACCATGGCGAGAACGGCGACGTAGGGCAGGTCGTCGAATTCCAGGCAGCTCTCGTCGAAGTAGCGGTACGCGTAGGCGATCCCGTTCGTCGCGACGTCGTGGCGCAGGCACGCGACGGGCGTGCTGTCGTCGAGGCGGTAGCACGGCTCTTCGGGCGCGTCGCATATGTCGGACACCGACAGCCGCGGCAGCGTCGCGATGGCCTCGGGGGAGTCCGGCGCTTCCTGCAGTTCCCGCAAGACTTTCTCCTCGTCCACGATGCGTTGGCGATCGTCGGCCGAAAGCGCCGCGTCTATGGCCGCGAGCTTCTCGGCGGTATCGTCGTCGCCCTCGCCGGGCGTGGGCACGATCTCGACCGATGCGGTGTGGCCGGCGTCCAGGAACAAATCCCGTGCGAGGTTTTGGAAATAGTCACCGTCGAGCGCCGCGCGGAGTTCTGCGAACGCCTCGCCGTAGCGCAGGTAGTCCGTTGCGGCGTCGTCGTCGTACAACCAGCCCGACAGGGACGTCATCGCGTTGACGACGCCGTCGGCGACCCCCATCTCGTGTTCGCGCATCTCGAACTCGGCATGCGAGAGCGCCGCTTCCACGAGGTTGAGGTCCAGGCCCTCGTTGAGCAGCGCTTCCGCATGGGCGCGGATCGTCTCCTGGAGGGCTTCGCCGCTGCCTTGCGCGGGCATGTTGGCCTGCACGACGGCGAATGGCTGGAGAACGGCGTCGACGACGTACGCCGTGATGTCGTGGGCGACCCCGGCATCGAGCAGGGAGCGCTTGAGGGGCGCCTCGTTGCTGCCGAACAGCGCGTCGAGCAGGATGTCGGTCGCCATGACGCGGGTCCGGTCCTTCGACGTGCCGATGACGCAGGCCCATGCCGCGCATGCGTTCTCGGGCGCCGTGTCCATCGTCTTGCGCGTGAAGCCCGCCGCGAACGGCGCCTGGAGCGCAAGCGTGCGCGGCCGAAGCGGCGCCAGCCCTTCGGCGGCGCGCCGCCTGTCGGCTTCTTCCTGCTCGTTTCGCACCGGCGTGAGGTAGCGCTCGTCGAGGAACGCGAGCGCACGGTCGATGTCGAGGTTGCCGTACAGCACGATGTAGCTGTTGTCGGTGCGGTAATGGCGACGGTGCTCGTCAAGGTACTCCTCGTAGGTCAGCGTCGGGATGGCGCGCGGCGTGCCGCCCGATTCGAACGCGTAGGGTGTATCGGGGAACAGCTGCGCCTGGACCTCGTCGAACAGGACCGACGACGCGTCTGAGAGGGCGCCTTTCATCTCGTTGTAGACGACCCCGTTGTACACGAGCTCGCCTCCCTCGTTCGAATCCGCATCGGCTCCCGCGAGCTCGTAGTGCCATCCCTCCTGCTCGAATATGGCGCGTTTATCGTAGATGCGCGGGTGGAACACGGCGTCGAGGTAGACGTCCATGAGGTTGAACAGGTCCTGCTCGTTGGTCGAGGCGACCGGGTAGAGCGTCTTGTCGGGAAACGTCATCGCGTTCAAGAACGTCTGCATCGACCCCTTCAGCAGGTCGACGAACGGTTCCTTCACCGGGAAGCGCCGCGATCCGCAGAGCACCGAGTGCTCGAGGATGTGGAACACGCCCGTGTCGTCTTTCGGCGGCGTCCGGAAACCGATGGCGAACGATTTGTTGTTGTCGTCGTTTGCCAGGTAGAGGAGCTTCGCCCCGCTCGAATGGATCGCGGTGACGGCGCTCCCGTTGATTTCCGCGAGCGCCTCGTTCGATTCGATTGAAAATCCGTGGCAAACTGCGCCTGGTGTGAGCTGCATGGCCTATCCTTTGCTTTCGATGTCATTCTTCGAATGCACCTTATCATATACGCGTCATGGCGGCGCCCTTCGTGCGCCGCGTGGCAGGCGCATGCTATATTACCCATGCAATCGAGTTACGCGGCTGCCACATGCGGGCGGCGCGCGGGGAGGGGACGGCCGATATGACTACGGACGGTTTCAAGCACATCACGGTCAACGCGCCCGACGAGGACGACGTCGTCATCCAGGCGGGGCTTCCGTGTCACGACGGCGTGCCCGCCCGCGATCCCGCCGCCGCGCCCGAGGTCGAGCCGGCGCCCGCCGCCGATGCGCCTGTGCCCGACGAGCCCGCAGG
>CAMOUE010000161.1 GCA_946626265.1 uncultured Eggerthellaceae bacterium
TGAGCGGTGATTTCAGTCACTAGCATTCACCTCCCTTTTCGTTACTTCTTGAGCGTTTCGCGGGTCTTCTCGACCTGCGTCAGAAGGCTGGCGTCGAGACGCTCGTCCTTCGTGCTCATGATTATGCCGCCCAAGATGGACTTGTCGACGCGCTCGTTGAGCACGATCGTCTTGCCCGATTCGGAGCCGGCCTTTTTCTTGATGAGGTCGCGCAGGTGGTCGTCGAGCTCGACGGCGGTCGTGACGTCCACGACCATCATGTTGAGCTCGTCGTTCATGCGCTCCTCGATACCGTCCGCCACGCGCGACAGATAATCGAGCTCGCCGCGTTCTGCCATAAGGGCAATGACACTTACCAGCGCGGGGCTGGCCTGTGAAAATACGTCGCGTGCAATACTCGCCTTCTGCTCGGGCGTGTAGCCCGGATCCTTCAACGTGGCGTCGAGATCGGCGTTGCCGCGGATGGCGGCAACAATCGTCTTCGCCTCGTTGCAGACGCGCAATACGCCTTCCGGACCACCGTCATTCTTCACCGCTTCGAAAAGAAGCGACGTGTACGTGGCGATCTGTTCTTTGACGACTAGGCGATTAGTTGGCATTGAAACTGCCCGCCTCGTTGATATAGCGCTCGATGATGGCGCGATGATCGGCATCGCTCAGGTCGGATCCGACCAGTCGCGAAGCGACATCGACGGAGAGGTCGGCGACGGAGCTCTGCAGCTCGTTCATGGCAGCCTTCTTCTCGGCCGCGATGGCGGTGCGCGCCTTCTCGATCATCGTAGCGGCTTCTTCCTCGGCCCGTTTCTTGATGTTGGCCTCAACCGCTTCGCCCGTCTGCTTGGCATCTGCAATGATCTGCGATGCCTGAGCCTTTGCGTCTGCGAGCTGCTTCTGGTACTCCGCGAGCACGCGCTCGGACTCGATGCGTGCCTCCTCGGACTTCTGCAGCGCCTCGGCAATCGTCTTCTCGCGCTTCTCGAGCATGCCCTCGAACATGGGCCAGCCGAACTTCGCGAGAATGATGACGAGGACAATGAAGGCGATGAGCATCGGCACCGTCTCGATCATGTCGGGAGCGATGACCGCGATACCCTCCTTCGGCTCCATGTCCGCAAACGCGAGCGCAGGGAAAGCAAACGAGGCGCTAGCGGCTGCACCGGTCAGTGCAAGCCAGGCCTTTGCTTTTTTCGCTCTGATGTCCACTGAGTAACCTCCTTGTGCCTTAACGGATTTCTTTTCCGGAAAGGTCATTTAGATGATGAATACAAGGACGAAGCCCAGCAGGGCGAGTGCCTCGGCCAGAGCGGCGCCGAGGATGAAGTTGGTGAACAGACGGCCGGCGAGTTCGGGCTGGCGAGCGGTGCCGACGCAAGCGCCATAGCAGGCGATGCCGATGCCGATGCCAGGGCCGATGGCGCCGAGGCCGTAGCCGACGAGCTTCAGGGCTGCGAGTACGATGGTAGTTTCCACGATTTCCTCCTTTTGCCGTCTCCTCGCTTCCCGCTCGGAGACACCGGTTTTACTATGTTCCATCGGCCGTGGAATTCAACCGATGTAACCAAATGTCAGGCGCTTTTCGGGGCAAAGCGCAAGCCCGCAGGTGACCTAGTGCGAAGACGTCGCCAGGTTGATGTACACCGCCGTCAGGATGGTGAACACGTACGCTTGGAGGAACGCGACCAGCGTCTCGAGCGCGTACATGAAGACCTCGAAGGCCAGCCAGACGATGGACAGGCCGCCGATTGCGCCGGCGCCGTTGATGGCAGCCAGCAGGAACGTCGATGCGAACAGCGCGAACACGCCGAGGGCCATGTGGCCGGCGAACATGTTGCCGTAAAGTCGGACGGCCAGCGTGAGAACGCGGATGACCAGCGAGACGAACTCGAACACCCAGATGATGGGAACCATGGGAGCCGGCAGGCCGGAGGGGGCGATGGACTTGATGTAGCCCCAGCCGCCATGGGCCTTGACGCCCCAGTAGTTGAAGTACACGAACGAGACGATGGACAGCGCCCAGGTGATCTGGATGGAGCCGGTCGCGGCCTTCGACCCCGGAATGAGGCCGATGAAGTTCGAGATGAGGATGAAGAAGAACAGCGTGGCGAGAAGCGGGACGTGCTTCTTGTAGCCGTGGCCGATCGTGCCCTCGCCGATGGAGTTGCGCACCATCTGGTAGCCGTATTCGACCATGTTGACGAACTTGCTGTTCGGCACAAGTGTGAGCTTGCGGCCGGCGACCATGACGACGGCAAGCACGATTACCCAAACGAGGGCAGCGTAGAGCATGTACTGCGTGATGCCGAAGCCGCTGTTTCCGAACTCGATGACGAACGCCGAGTCGAACGAAGCCTGCAGCTCAGGCACCAGTTCGTTCAGCATCTCGATCGGGTTAGTCAATGTCAGAGGATCCACGATCTTTTCCCTTTTCTCTTCCCGTTTACTTCCGCATGTTCTTGGAAATGCCGAAAGCGACCGCCGCGACCACCAGGCCACCTGCGGCCCCGAGCGTGAACGGCACCGCGAAATCCCGCGCGGCCATCACGCAGATGATCACCGCCGCGGCAAGGATGACAAGAGAGAGAAGCACCCCGAGCAACAGGGACCCCGCATGTCCGAAATTGCTGGTCGGAGTGGCCATACGGGCCTTGTTCATGCCAAAGACGAGCGGGCCGAAGCTCCCTACGCCGACGACGATGCCGATCAGAATCGCTACGAACATACCTTGCTTTCATCCTGTACCGCAAAACGGCACGCTGCGACAAAACCTTATCAATGATAACGGATGCGCAACGATTCCGTAACAAGCATGGAAAAAAGTTTCAAAGATTAACGTAAGCGGCTGAGACGGGCAGCTGAAAAGGCCGCGCTATTCAACGACGCGGTAGGGGATTCCGGCCTCGTCGAGCATGCCGAGCGACAGCTCGTCGGGGTACGGGTTGGCGTACACGATCTCCTCGATGCCCGCGTTTATGCACATCTTGGCGCACGTTATGCACGGTTGCGTCGTGATGTAGATCTTCGAGCCGCGAATGTCGATGCCGTAACGGGCCGCCTGGATGATGGCGTTCTGCTCGGCATGCAATCCGCGGCAGATCTCCTGTCGCTGTCCGGACGGGACGCCCATCTGCTCTCGCAGGCACCCGACCTCGGCGCAATGCGCCATGCCGCGCGGCACGCCGTTGTAGCCTGTGGCGAGGATGCGGTTCTCCTTCACGATGACGGCCCCGACAGCACGGCGCGTGCAGGTCGTGCGCGTGGAGACCTGCTTCGCCAACGCTGCGAAGTATTCGTCCCAAGACGGCCTCTCGTCAACCATCGTCTACTCCAATGCCATGATCTTCGCCACGCGCCCGGCATGGCGTCCGCCTGCAAAGTCGGTTTCGAGGAACGCCTTCACGATGGCGCGGTTCACCTCGTCGGACACGAACCGGCCCGATACGGTCACGACGTTCGCATCGTTGTGCTCGCGTGCGAGTTGGGCGAATTCCGGAGACGTCACGTTCGCTGCGCGGATGCCGTCCACCTTGTTGGCAGCAACCGCCATGCCGATTCCCGTCCCGCAAACCAAGACGCCGCGATCTGCCTCGCCGGAAACCACGTCCTTCGCGACAAGCTCGGCGAAATCGGGGTAGTCGACGCGCTCGTCGCTATCGGGACCGCGATCGATCACCTCGTGGCCAAGCTGCGCGAGATAGGGTTTGAGCAGCTCCTTCTCCTCGAACCCGGCATGGTCGCTTGCAATGCTGACTTTCATGGCGTCCCTCCCAAAACACGCTGCCACCTTGCCTCATTATATAGAGCGACGGCCCGTTTCACATGCAGAAACGGGCCGTCGCGGAAACTCTTCGTCAAAAACTACTGCGTCTTCGTGCGTGCTACGGCCTTTTGCCATCCCGCGAGACGCGCGGCGAGCCGCTCCTCGTCCGCATCGGGGATGTAGGTCTTGTCGCCGGCACGCAAACCCCGGATCTCGTCGAGCGAGGCCCAGAAGCCCGTGGCGAGCCCTGCCAGGTACGCTGCGCCGAGCGCCGTCGTCTCGATATTCTCGGGGCGGCGCAAAGGCGTGCGCAAGATGTCGCACTGGAACTGCATCAGGAAATCGTTCGCAGACGCGCCGCCGTCGACGTTGAGTACCTTGATGGGAATTCCCGCGTCCGCCTCCATGGCGTTCGCGAGGTCGTACACCTGATACGCCAGCGCCTCGAGCGCCGCACGCACGATATGGGCGCTCGTCGTTCCGCGGGTGAGGCCGTAGATGGCGCCGCGCGCCTCGGCATCCCAGTACGGAGCGCCCAGGCCGGTGAACGCGGGAACGATGTAGACGCCATCGGTGCTGTTGACGCTCAGGGCGATCGCCTCGGAATCGGACGCCTTCTCGATGAGGCCCAACCCGTCGCGCACCCACTGGATGAGGGCGCCGCCCATGAACACGCTGCCCTCGAGGGCGTACTCGGGACCCGTGCCGGGCGCGCTGGCGGCGACCGTCGTCACGAGCCCATTCTTCGAGACGGGCGCCTCGGCCCCCGTGTTCATGAGAAGGAAGCAGCCCGTGCCGTACGTGTTCTTCGCCTGCCCCGCCTCAAAGCAGCACTGGCCGAACAGCGCGCTTTGCTGGTCGCCCGCCACGCCCCTTATCGGGACGCCTGCGAGAATGCCCGCACGGGACGTCTTGCCGAAGTCGCCCGACGACGGCCGAACCTCGGGCAGCATGCTCATCGGAATATCGAACAGTTCGCAGAGCCAGGAGTCCCACGTCATCGTGTGGATGTCGAAGAGCATCGTCCTGCTCGCGTTCGTCGGGTCCGTCGCATGCACCGCCCCGTCCGTCAGCGCCCAGACGAGCCACGTGTCGACCGTGCCGAACGCGAGCTTGCCCTGGTTCGCCATATCGCGGGCGCCCTCGACGTTGTCGAGGATCCACTTGATCTTGCTCGCCGAGAAATAGGCGTCGGGAATAAGCCCCGTCTTGGCGGTTATGGCCTGGCGCACCTCCGGGTCGGAGCACAGGGCGTCGACGATCGGCGCCGTGCGCCTGCATTGCCACACGATGGCATTGAAGACGGGCTCGCCCGTTTCGCGGTTCCACACGA
>CAMOUE010000162.1 GCA_946626265.1 uncultured Eggerthellaceae bacterium
ATAGGAAAAGAGCGCGGCCACTGCGCGAGAAGTGGCAGAAAGAATATATGAGGACAAACATGCTCGAGAAAGTCGATCTCAAGGCGAAGAAGATGTCGAAGGACGAGTACAAGCCCGTCCATGACGAGCTCATCGGAAAACTTGTCGTATTGCAGCAGCAGGCGCGGTCCGCGGGCGTGGGGCTCGTGGTGCTCGTGGAGGGCTGGAGCGGCGCCGGCAAGGGCAGTCGCATCTCCGAGCTCGTGTACGAGCTGGACGCGCGCGCCACGAAGGTGCATGTGACCGAGGACATCAACCCGAAGGCGGCGCGCAAGTTCCCCGGCGCCAAATTGAACGTGACGGGTCCCGACCCGCTGATGAAGCAGTTCTGGCAGGCGCTCGGGGAGCGCAGCGAGATAACGTTCTACGACCGCGGCTGGTACACCGCAGCGGCTGAGCAGGCGCTGTTCGGGCTGACGGGCGCCGACCCCAAGCAGCTGAAGAAGCTCGCCAAGAAGCTGAAGGAGCTGCCCGACGGCCAGCGCGGGGCCGCCGCGGCGCGCAATGCGCTGGCGCAAGACGTTGTGGGCGCCTACCGCGACATTGCCTGCAGCTTCGAGCAGATGCTCGTCGACGACGGCTATGCCGTCGTGAAGCTGTTCGTGCACGTTTCCAAGAAGGCGCAGAAGGAGCGTCTCGAGGCCCTTCGCAAGAACCCCGACACCGCCTGGCGCGTGAGCAAGAACAAGCTCGCGTTGACGCAGTACTACGATGACGCCTACAAGATTTACGACCGCCTTCTCGAGGGCTCCGACTTCGCGCAGGCGCCCTGGATCGTCGTGAACGGCGAGGACCGCCGTGCCGCGAACATTCAGGTAGCGCAGGCCCTCGTCGACGCGCTCGAGCACGCGCTGGCCGCCGGCCCCGACGTCGCCGCCGAGGAGGCCAAGGCCAAGGCCGCCGAGAACTCCGCCGCGCTGGCCGGCGGTGCAGAAGGCGGTGCCGAAGTCAAGCAGGCGGACGACGCAGAAGCGCAGACCAAGGAATACGAGGAAAAAGCCGCCGCGCAGAGCGCGCTCGCGCCGCGCGGGTCCAAGTACATGATTATGGCGGGTTACCCGAAGATTGATCACTCCAAGCCCAAGCCGCGCATCGACGACGCGGAAGAGTACCGTGCGTCGCTCAAGGAAGAGCAGGAGCGCTTCCGCAAGCTGCAGGAGGAGGCGTACCGCAAGGGCGTGCCGACCGTGATCATGTACGAGGGCTGGGACGCGGCAGGCAAGGGCGGCAACATCAAGCGCATCGCCCAGGCCATCGACGCGCGCGCCTACCAGATATTCCCCTCGCCGGCCCCCTCGAAGACTGAGCTCGCGCATCCGCACCTGTGGCGCTACTGGACGCGTCTTCCCCAGGCGGGCAAGGTGGGCATCTACGACCGCAGCTGGTACGGCCGCGTGCTCGTCGAGCGCGTCGAGGGTTTCGCGACGCCCGAGCAATGGGGTCGGGCCTACGACGAGATTAACGCGTTCGAGCACGAGCTCGTGCAATGGGGTGCCGTGCTGCTGAAGTTCTGGGTGGACATCACGCCCGACGAGCAGCTCGCCCGGTTCGAGGCGCGCGCGGCAGATCCCGCCAAGACCTGGAAGCTCACCGACGAGGACTGGCGCAACCGCGAGAAGTACCCGCTGTACAAGGCGGCCGTCGACGACATGTTCCGCCTGACGTCCACCGAGTTCGCGCCGTGGACTGTGCTCGAGAGCGACAGCAAGTGGTACGCGCGCATCCAGGCGCTGCGCGCCATCAACGCGGCCCTCGAGGCGCGTCTGCACAGGTAATGCGACGGAGGGGCGCTGCCGGCGCCCCTTCTTTTAGGAGGGGTCTTCCATGGCCGATACCGCCAAAGCGAGCGCGAATCTGACCGACACGGACAGCGCCGAGGCGCGGGCCCGGCGCAGGCGCGAGAAGCAGGCTAACATCTCGGCGTCCGAGAAGCTCAAGAACAACGCCACCGTGGTCGTGGCGGTCATCGCGGGCGTCATCACGTCGCTCGTGAAGTTCGTGGCTGCGTCCATCACGGGGTCTTCGGCCATGTTCTCCGAAGGCATCCATTCGATGGTCGACGCCATAAACGACTCGCTTTTGCTGGTGGGCAACAAGCTGTCGCGGCGTCCGCCCGACGTGAAGCATCCGTTCGGGTACGGTTCCGAGGTGTACTTCTACAGCCACACGGTTGCGCTCGTCATATTCGTGCTGGGCGGCGGTTTCGCCATTTACGAAGGCATCCAGAACGTCATGGCGGGCGGGCACCCCATCGAGAACCCGCTCATCAACTACATCGTGCTCGGCATCGGCATCGTGGTGGAGGGCTTCTCGCTCTCGGTGGCGGTGCGCACCGTGAACGAGGCTCGCGGCGACATGAACATAATGGCCTACATCCGCGAATCGAAGAGCCCGACGAACATCACCGTGTTCCTGGAGGACACGGCGGCGGTCGCCGGCATGGCGGTCGCGCTCGTGGGCAACATCGTCTCCACGGTGACGGGCAACTACGTGATCGACGCGTGGGCGTCGGTCGTCATCGGCGCCATCATGGCCGCTATCGCCGTGATCTTGCTCAAGGAGACGCGCAGCCTGGTCATCGGCGAGGGCATGAACGTGGACGAGGTGAAGGAGGTCGTCTTCCTCGTGGAGAGCGACCCGGCCGTCATCAAGTGCGGGCGCGTGCTGTCGCTCTATCTGGGCCCCGAGGACCTGCTGGTGAACCTGGACGTGACGTTCAAGGACGATCTGGCGGAAGGGGAGGTGCTCACGGCCATCGATCGCATCGAGGAAGAGGTCATGGACGCGTTCCCGCAGGCGAACCGCGTGTTCGTGGAGCCCGAGAGCCTGAACCAGGTGTACCGTCAGCGCCGGGACCGCAGGCTTGCCTACGAGGCCTACGAGGAGGACAAGCGGCTGTCCGAGCGCGTTGGCGGCCAGGTGGCGGAAAGGCGGCGACGCGACGAGCAGGTCCTCGAAGGGCTGAAGGAGCGCAGGGCGCGCCGGCGCGAGGAGATCGCGAACGCTTTCAACAGGACGTACTTCCCAGAGCTGGCCTTGAGTGCGCTCGAGGTCGCCGAGGGAGCTCAGGCGGAGGCGGAGGCTCCGGTCCGCAAGAAGCTCTTCAGCGAAGTTCCCAGCATCGTGGGCGAGCGCGTCGTGCTCAATCGCGTCGTCGATACCGACGCCGACGCGCTGCGTGATTTGATCGAGAATCCGCATGCGCAGCGCTACCTGCCCGCCTATCTGTTCGAAAAGCAGTTCGATGACGTGCATGAGGCCATATCGCAACTCTACGGCGACCTGTTCCAGAACAAGGAGTCGCTCGTCATGGCCGTCCGCGACAAGGAGACGGGCGAGCTCGCGGGTCTTGCCGAGTTCTACGGGCTGCGCGACGATCTGCACAAGGCCAGCGTGGGCTGCCGCCTGCGCGAGTGCTTCTGGCGGCAAGGCTTCGCCACCGAGGCGGCGCGCCTGATGGTGGGCTACCTGTATGGCGAGACCGACATCGAGATAATCACGGCGTCCGTCATGGTCGGCAACGACGCGTCGGCGCACGTGCTCGAGAAGGTCGGTTTCATCCGCACGGCGCGCGGCGTCGAGGAGGACTGGGGCTTCGCCGAGCCCGTCATCGTGGACAAGTTCTTCTGCTAGACTCGAACGGGAGAATGCGTCGACACCGGCTCTCTGCCTCCCGTTTGTCTTCGCAAACATATGTCCCGGCGTGAAAGGCCAGCATGTTATGGAAGCTTCCAATCCTTTGAGCGTTGACGGGCTAGCGATGCCCCCTGGCGTGAGACCTTCCGAGTTTTTGAAGGAAAAGGGGCTCGGCATTCGCGGGTTGTTCAGAGTATCGATTCTCGTGGTCGTCGTTATCGCGTCGATCGTGCTCGTAGCCATCACCTTCACGAACGTCACAAACGTCGAGCGGACAAAGGCGGAGGCGTCGATACGCAGCGAGGTCAACTACCTATGCCTGCAGCTGGAATCCCTTGGCGAGCGCGCGAATGCGTTCGGCCGCATCGCCGATGCGACGGGGGAGGGTCTGCAGGAGCTTGAGACGAGGAACCCTGCAGAATACGACCTGTTATCGGATCCCGTAGGCGACGTGCTCTCCGGCTACACGCTCGCCGAGACCGGCACGGTCTTCATCGCCGCCGACGGCACGGTGGTGGCAAGCGACGATGCGCGCGTGCCCGTCGGCGCCGATGCACGGTCGCTTTTGGGGGACGAAGTGTACGGCGCTATTCGCGAAAGCCTCGAGAGCGGCAGCCTGCAACGCGTTCCCTACAACGGCGTATTCGACGAGGCGGGCGGCGCGGGCGCCTACGGCGATGGCGATGAGGCCGCCTTCCTGCTCGCCAAGCGGCAAGGCGCCTACACCGTGGCGATTATGGAGCCGGAAAGCATGGTCTTCAGGGACCGCAACGCCATCATGGCTCGCGAGACCATCGTCAGCATCGTGCTGCTCATATTGGTTTCCTTCATCGTGGACCGCCTGCTCAGCCTCGTGGTCGCACGTCGCATCGACAAGACGAACGAAGCGCTTAGGCGCATCACGTCGGGAGACCTCGAGACCCGCGTCGCAGCAGACGGGACACGCGAGTTCAGGTCGCTGGCATCTGGCATCAACGTGACCGTCGAGGCGCTCCAGGGCTGGATCGCGGAAGCGGAGGCGCGCATGGAATCCGAGCTTTCCGCTGCCCGGGCCATCCAGCAATCCGCCCTGCCATCCACGTTCCCGCCTTTCCCCGACATCCACGAGTTCGACCTGTACGCGACCATGAACGCCGCGCGTGAAGTCGGGGGCGACTTCTATGACTTCTTCCTTTTGGAGGGCAGCGGTCCCGGCTCCGGCAAGCTCGTCTTCCTGATAGCAGACGTGTCGGGCAAGGGCGTGCCGGCGGCGCTGTTCATGATGAGGGCGAAGGCGCTGATCCGCCGCGAGCTGCAGAGCGGCTCTGCGCTGGGGGATGCTGTTGGGAAGGTTAACGCCGAGTTAGCCGACGGGAATGACGCCTGCATGTTCGTGACGATGTGGGTCGGCGTGCTCGACTACGAA
>CAMOUE010000163.1 GCA_946626265.1 uncultured Eggerthellaceae bacterium
ACACCGACTTCTGGCAGTTGCACACGGCGAAGATCTTCTCGGAGCCGTCGATGTTCGTGATCTGGTGTACGAAGCCCAAGTCTTCGGCTTTCTGGATGATCTCCATCGCCTCTTCGTACGTGACGTAGCGGCCCTTGCCCGTCTGCACCTCGTAGTCTGCCATGTCGCCGACGCCGATGCACCAGCCCTCGGGATCGTCGCCGGTGTTCACGCCGCGCACGGTCTCGGACATGCGGCACGAGCACACGGCCGACGAGAAACGGTCGTACTTCTTCAGCCAATGCGAGATGTGCTCGACATCGACGGACGACTCGATCTGCTCGATGGCCTTCTCGACCGGGACGACGTGCATGCCCACGCCGCCGCCTCCGGGAGGCACGATGTCGGCGATTTGCGCCGGGCCCATGTATGCGATGCGCTCGAAATACGTGCTCATCTCGGGATGCTCTTCGAGCGCCGCCTCGTTCATGGCGTAGAACTCGCCCATGCCGGGCAGCTGCACGGGCACGGCGAAGCGCTTCTCGTGGTTGGGGTTCGTGCCGTCGAGGTTTTCCCAGTTGTACTCGACGTTGCCGCGCTGCGCCATCATGTTGACGAGCGGCTCGACTTTCTCGAGCGGCCACTCGCATGCCTCGGCGATCTGCTCCATGGTCATGGGTTTGCGAATGCCCATGTGGTTCGCGATGTAGGCCGTTTCCTCGGTGAAGACGGAAAGCAGGCCCCAGCACTCCGGATCGGCCGGCGTGATCTTCTGGATGCCGAGCTTCTTCGGGATGCGGTCGACCATCATCTTTGCGAGCTTCATGGTCTCGGGACGCGTGGCCGGGTCGATCTCCATGGCAGGCTGCCAGGGCTCCAGCGGTTCGGCGGGGCGATACGCCTTGTCGGGCCGCCACACGTAGTTCGGCTCCCAGAGCTCGGGATGCTCGCTTTCTTCCTTCGATTTCGCGCTTTCGGGCTTGTCGAACACCTCGACGATCACGTTGCCCTGGTTGCGCTTCGGATTGTCATGCCCCCTGCCATGCTCGGATGCAGGGGTCGCCCAATGCTGTTTTGCCACGTCACTCTCCTATTGCCAGCGGCCCGAAGGCCGCTCCTGTTGCCGGCGCCCGAAGGCTGCTCCTGTTGCCGGCGCCCCGAAGGCCGCTCCTGTTGCCAGCGGCCCGAAAGCCGCTTCTCGTCTTTAGGCACCAAGCAATCATACACCTCCCGTACAAGAAGTGTCTCAAATGCATGTTGCGCCGTTTAGCGCTTAGGACTTGGGGCTCGGAGCTCGGGGGATCGGGGCCCGCTGGCGGTCGGGGGATCGGAGCCCGCTGGCGGTCGGGGGATCGGGGCCCGCTGGCGGTCGGGGGATCGGGGCCCGCTGGCGGTCGGGGCTTTTCGACATCGCCCTCGAGAGTTAGCCAGAGCTAAACCCCGCAAAAAGCACCCACAACTGGAATATGCGTGCACGAAGGGCTCCAATTGCACGTATATTCCAGTTGTGTGTGCGAATCACGTAAGTTAGCCGCATGAAACCCCGCATTTCGCACACACAACCGTCATATGCGTGCAAAAGTGCGCGGCCGTGCACGCATATTCCAGTTGTGTGTGCGAAATGCGGGGTTTAACCGTAGTTAACTTAATGGCAGAGAGCCCTCATGCGCGGGGCGCCCAGGCGCAGGCGCATGCGGGCACCGGGACGCCAGATGCGGAATCGCCAGCAGCAAAAAAAACGCAGGTGCGAAAGCACCTGCGCGCATATTCCAAGCAAAGCGGTGAAACGGCCGCCCGTCGCCCGCCATTCGACCCGCAAGCTGTAAACGACGGCCCGAGCCGTAGGCGGAAGACGCCGCGCCTAGAGCTAAATGAGGCCGCGCTCCTTCATCGCCGCCTCGAGCCGGGCTCTGTTCGCGTCGCTCATCGGAGCGAGCGGCAGACGGTAATTCGCCTTCGCATAGCCGAGCAACTCCACTCCGGCCTTCACCGGAATCGGGTTCACTTCCGCAAACAGCGCGCCGATGAGCTCCAGGTTGTCCAGCTGCGTGGCGAGAGCCGCGTCGTGGCGCCCCTCCAGCCAATCGAAGACCATGTCATGCACGGTCTTGGGGGCAACGTTCGCCCACACGCTGATGACGCCGCGCGCGCCGAGCGACATGAGCGGAACGACCATGTCGTCGTTGCCCGAGAACATGAAGAAGTCGTCGCCCAGGTAACGCGCGATCTTCGACGCATAGGCAATCGACCCGCTGGCCTCCTTGATGCCGAGCGCGTTGGGATGGCTCGCCAGGCGCGCGACGACGTTTTCGGAAATGCTGCAGCCCGTGCGCCCGGGCACGTTGTAGAGAATGCAAGGGATGTCGACCGCGTCGAGCACGGTCTTGAAGTGCTGGTACATGCCCTCTTCGTTGGCCTTGTTGTAATACGGCGTGATGATGAGCAGGCCGTCGGCGCCGAGTTCCTGGTAGCGCAGGCTCTTCTCGAGCATGGTCTGCGTGCAGTTCGAACCGCTGCCGGCGATGACCGGCACGCGCCCTGCGATGCGCTCGACCGCGAACTTGCAGACCTCGTCGTCTTCCTCGTGCGACATAGTGGAGCTCTCGCCCGTCGTCCCCAGGACGAGGATTGCGTCGGTGCCGTTTTCCAGCTGGAAGTCGATGAGCTTGCCGAACTCGTCGAAGTCAACGCTGCCGTCCTCGGCGAATGGAGTGATGAGCGCTACGATCGAGCCCTTCAGGTCCTTCAAGTTCTTCCCTGCCATAACCGCTTCCTTTCCTCGGAACGCGCCCTGCGGGAGCCGCCGATGGCATTCGCCCCATCGGCTTCGCCATAGGCCATCGCACCCGTACCCTTGTCGTTGGTTGCATGGTAACGCACGCGCCCGCGCCAAGCGGACACGTTAGCGCCATACGGTGCATTATCACAAATGAGGGGCGGCGCAAGGTTACCGCATGGTTAAGACGCGCGAACAGCACGTGCGCTGCAGCCGGGCGGCGACGCGGGACCGCCTCGGGGCGACGCGAGGCCGCCTCCGGGCGACGCGGACCGCCTCGGGGCGACGCGGGACCGCCTCCGGGCGACGCGAGGCCGCCTCCGGGCGACGCGAGGCCACCGCCCGTTCAAGCGCATCACCAGCGGGTGACGAGGAACCCGTCGTCGTCGAAGGCGAGCTCGTACGGATCGCTCAGCACCTCAATTTCGGGGATGTCCTCGATGACGTCGAGATACGTCTCCGATAGCGCGATCTCGTCGAGGTGCAGCGTGTCCAGCACGTGCACGATCTTCGGGCGGGCGTAATCGATGCTGTTGCACGTGCGGATCGCCAACATGAGCGCGTCGCGGTCGTTTTCCATGTACATCGGGATCTTGCCGCCGTTGAGCATCGTTGCCGTGACGACGTTTATCCAGGTCGTCTCGAAGTCGATGTCGTTTAGGCAACGGCGCGTGGTGATATCGGCATGCGCGATGCCGCAGCCGTTGTGATGCGTCTCGGCGGTCAGGCCGCGGATGAACAGCTTCTTGCAATCGAGGATGCCGTCGAACCCGGCCGAGTTGCTGCGGCCCGTGATATTGGGATCGGCGCCGTTGCCGCTGATGTTCTTGCCGATCTCGTCGATCATGAGCACGTCGATGCTCGGCACGAGGAACCGCGCCATCTTGGCCTTCGCGATCTCGAGCAGCTCCGCATCCTTTTGGAGCAGCTGGTCGGCTTCCATGACCTCGATGTCGCTGATGTCGTCGTAAGCGTTCTGCACGATGCCCACGCCGAAGGCGATGGGCAGATGCGCGAGGAACTCGTCGCAAACCTGGGGAATGCGCTCGGCGAACGTCGCGAACCCCATCTCGTGAAACATGGAAGCGCCCTTGTGCTTGGCAAGGCCGATCGCCATCATCTTCGCAAGGCCGCTCTCGTGCTTCGCCCGGAAGTCGGTGTGGGGCTTCACCTTGTTCAAGACGACGATGCCGTCGGCGGCGGCCGCGTTCTTGTCGCAGTACACGGGCGTGCCATCGGGAAGCGTCGAAATCTGCACGACGTCCATCGACGACAGGATCGGGCACCCCATGGATGCTTCGGTCACGTTGTACGTCGCCAGCATCTCGAGCTGGCCTTCGGCAGTCGCACCGCCGTGGCTTCCCATGGCAGGCACGATGAACGGCTCCGCTCCCCACTGCTGCAAGACCTCGACGACCGTGCGCACCATCACGTCGAGCGAGGGGATGCCGCGGCTGCCGACGGTGATGGCGAGCCGTTTGCCCACGAAGCGCTGCCTGTCCGAGAGGTTCGCCACCATCTGCGCGCGGATGTGCGCGGAAACGTCATCGATCCGCGCCGAATCGAACACCTGACGCACTTTGACCATGCGCGGAAGGCGCACCCTATCGAGGCCCTCCACTTTTACATGCATCGGAGGGAAATCAATGAACTGCATAAGCGCCTCCTACAGGAAACGGTAGAGCTCCTCGGTCGACTTGCGCTTGAAGTGCCAGTTGGACGGACGAGCGTTTTCCGCAGGATACCCCATCGGCATCATGGCGACAACTTTCCAAGTGCTCGGCAAGCCGAACGCCGCATGCATGACCCGCTCGTCGAAACCGCGCACCCAGGTGGAGCCGACGCCGCATTCCCACGCTTCCATCATCATGTGGTCGAGGGCGATGGCACAGTCCACCTCGGCCGAGTCGCAACCGTCCACGTTCTTCCACGATTCGGTCAAATCCGCGCACACGAGCAGCACGGTCGGCGCGTTGAAGGCCCAATGCGTCAACGAGCGGATCTTTGCAATCGCGTCGTCGGACTGAAGCACGAGCACGCGCTGAGGTTGGTAGTTGCATGCGCTCGGCGCGTTGCGCCCCGCTTCCAAGATTCGCGCCATATGCTCGTCGGAAATCTGCTCGAGCGCGAACTTCCGCACGCTCCAGCGCTCGCGCGCCATATCCAAAAACGACTTGGTTCCTTCTGCCATGAGATGTCCTTCCTATGTGATGCGACTGCCTTGTGATGCGACTGCCTTGTGATGCGACTGCCT
>CAMOUE010000164.1 GCA_946626265.1 uncultured Eggerthellaceae bacterium
ACTTGGCGTCGTAGAGGCGCGCGGCGACGACGCGCTGGTTGCCGTCGACGATGTTGTCGCGGTACTCGGGATTGCCGTTCGACGTGATCAGGAACTTGTTGGAGAGCGTGCCGTCTGCGTTGAACAACGGGAAGTAGCGCTGGTGCACGAGCATGGCGTCGACCGTGATCTCCTTGGGGACGGCCAGGAACAGCTCGTCGAACGCGCCGACCATGACGGTCGGGAACTCGGTGAGGTTCACGACCTCTTCCATCGTCTTCGCGGGAAGCTCGCTCACCAGCCCGGTCTCCGCCTCGATCTTTGCGACCTGCTCGCGAATGGACGCCTCGCGCTCGGCCTCGCTCGGCACGACGTAGTTGGCGCGCAGGACGTCGATGAGGTCGTCGGCCGTGGCCACCGTGTGCGGACCGGGAGAGAGGAAGCGATGGCCGCAGGTCGTGTTGCCGGCCGTGAGGCCCGCGAACTCGACGGGCACGACGACGTCGCCGAGCAGGGCGAGCAGCCAACGGACCGGGCGGCTGAATTCCTCGCGGCGCGAGCCCCAACGCTGGGACTTCGGCCACGAAATGCTGGTGATCAGGTTCCCGAGAAGCTCGGGCAGAAGCGCTGCCACGTCGACGGACGGCGTCTCCTTGACGGCGTAGACGTACTCGACGCCGTTCTCGTCGCGACGCTCGAGCGCGGAGGGGTCGACGCCCTTTCCGCGCGCGAAGCCGATGGCGGCCTTCGTCGGGTTGCCGTCGTCGTCGAATGCGATCTTCGCGGACGGGCCGCGGTACTCCTCGACGCTGGCCTCGGTGCGCTCGGGAACGTCGGCCGCAATGACGATGAGCCTGCGCGGCGTGCTGTAGACCTGGATGTCGCCATGCGGGATCTTCGCGTTGTCGAGCGCTGCGGCCGCAAGGCCCGCGAGCTTGCCCGTCGCGGCATGGAGGTCGAATGCGGGCAGCTCTTCGGTGCCGATCTCGAAGGCAAGTGTCTTATTCGCCATCTGTGGCCTCCTCTCCCTCGGTCGGGGTACTCGTCCCGACGACGTGCTCGATGTAGCTCGCGCAGCACGCCTTGGCGATCGTGCGCACGCGCAGGATGTAGCCCATGCGCTCCGTCGCGGAGATCACGCCGCGCGCGTCGAGCAGGTTGAAAGCATGGCTGCACTTGAGGACGTAGTCGTACGCCGGCAACGGCAGGCCGGCCTCGAGCGTGCGGTTGCACTCCTTTTCGTAGCGGTCGAACTCGCTGAACAGGAAGTCGGTGTCGGCCACCTCGAAGTTGTAGGCCGAGAACTCACGCTCGTTCTCGAGGAACACGTCGCCGTACGTGAACACGGTGCCGTCGTCGCCGCGGCTCCAGACGATGTCGTACACGCTGTCGACGCCCTGGATGTACATGGTCAGGCGCTCGAGGCCGTAGGTGATCTCGGCGGGAACCGGATCGCACTCGAAGCCGCCGACCTGCTGGAAGTACGTGAACTGCGTGACCTCCATGCCGTCGATCCAGACCTCCCAGCCAAGGCCCCAAGCGCCCAGCGTCGGGGATTCCCAGTCGTCCTCGACGAAGCGCACGTCGTGCTCGTCGATGTCGATGCCGATGGCGCGCAGGCTGTCGAGGTAGAGCTGCTGCACGTTGTCCGGAGACGGCTTGAGGATGACCTGGTACTGGTAGTAGTGCTGCAGGCGGTTCGGGTTCTCGCCGTAACGGCCGTCCGTCGGGCGGCGCGAAGGCTGGACGTAGGCGGTCCGCCACACGCCGGGGCCCAGCGAGCGCAGCGTCGTCGCCGTGTGGAACGTGCCGGCGCCGACCTCGTTGTCGTAGGGCTGCAAGACAACGCAGCCCTGATCGGCCCAGTAACGCTGAAGATTCATGATGACGTCTTGGAACGTCGGCGGCAATGTGTTTGCCATTGCATCTCCTCCTCTATCTCGCCGAGCGGCGCCCGCGTTTCCTCGTCGAGCAGCGCCCGGATTTCTTACGATAGTGCTCCTATGTCCTTCAAGGGCCAGTACACGAACGCGGCCCTGCCTGAAATCGAGTTGACGGGTATTGCGCCGAAGTAACGCGAGTCCTGGGAACTCGTGCGGTTGTCGCCCATGACCCACACGCAGCCTTCGGGCACCGTGTAGGGGAACTCGACCACCGTGTTGGGCGCCTGCCGTTCGAGCGGGTACGAGGGCAGGCCGTTCGTGTACGGCTCGTCGAGCTCCTCGCCGTCGACGACCATCTTGCCGGCGACGATGTCGACCGTCTGGCCCTCCGTCGCGATGACGCGCTTGATGAGCGTGCGGCCGGCGACGTCGGGGTCGGCGAACGTCACGATGTCCCCGCGGGCAGGTTGGCGCATGTAGTAGCTCACCTTTTCGGAGAACACCATGTCGCCCGTCATGATCGTCGTCTCCATCGATCCCGAGGGTATCTCGTAGGGCACGAACACGAACGTCCTGAGCGCCAACGTGAGCACGCCGACCGTCGCCACGAGCGCCACGACGCTCAAGAACGCACGCGCAGTGCCACCACTTTGCTCGGGAACGTGCTCGCCGGTCGTCATGAACGCGCGCTTCCTTTCTCGGACGCCTCGGTTTCCAACTGGTCTCGGTGTCCAACTGGTCTTTAACAACGAAAGACTATGATACCGCTCAGCGGTCATCGGAAATCCGTTGAAGCAAACTCTTCAGGAAATTCAAATCGTCTTCGGCGAGCTCGAGGCCCTCGAGCAGGTCGGGCCTGAGCAAGGCGGTCCGCTCGAGCTGCTGCTCGCGTCGCCAGCGCGCGATCTTCGCATGGTCGCCCGAAAGGAGCACGTCGGGAACGGCCGCACCGAGAAACGACGCCGGACGCGTGTACTGCGGGTACTCGAGAAGGCCCTGGGCGAAGCTCTCGTCGTCGGCCCCGCCTTCGGCTCCGAGCACTCCGTCGATCTTCCTCACGACGGCGTCTATGACGACCATGGATGCGAGCTCGCCGCTCGTGAGCACGTAGTCGCCGAGGGAAATCTGGTAATCGGCCAGCTCGTAGGCCCGCTCGTCGATCCCCTCGTAATGGCCGCACACGAACAGCAGGCGTTCCTTGCCCGACAGCTCGCACGCGAGCGCGTCGTCGAATCGGCGACCGCACGGCGTGAGGAATATGGTCGTCGGCGCGACGCCGTTCGCATGCTTGGGCGCGGGGCCCGTCTTGGGCTGCTCGTTTCCCGTGGGGGCTACCGGGCCTGCGCCCCTGTCGATTCCGGTGATGGCTTCGTAGGCCTCGAATATCGGCTCGCATTTCATGACGAGCCCGAGGCCGCCGCCATAGGGGTCGTCGTCGGTCGTGCGGTGCCTATCGTGAGTCCAATCGCGCAGGTCGTACGCGCAGAAGTCGAGTATCCCCTTCTCCTGGGCGCGCCGCATCATGGAAGCGCCCATGACCGACTCGTACATGTCGGGAAACGTTGAGAGTGTCTCGATGATCATGGCATGCCTCCGAACATGGTTGCGATTGGGCTTGCGGGCGTGCTTGCGGACGCGGCTGCGGGCGCGCGTGCGCGTCCCGGGCACGGCTGCGGGCGCGCGTGCGCGTCTCGGGCGCGGCTGCGGGCGTGCCTGCGAAAAACCGAGCCCGGCTAGAGGTCGAGCAAGCCGCCCGGCAGTTCGACGCGGACCTCCCGCGCCTCCGCATCGACCTTGCTCACGATCTCGTCGACGACGGGCACGTACACGTATTTTCCCTCGCGTTCAACCTCGAGAAGCTGCTGGGCCCCGTTGTCGACTATTCCCGCGACCGAACCGATCGGGCCGTCTTGCGAATCGACGACGACCCAGCCCTGCCACATGCCGGGCACTTCCTCGAAGCACGATTCGTCGATCTCGTCGCGCCTGATGAGGCAATGCATGCCGACGAGCTCCCCAGCGACGCCCGGGTCGTCTACGCCTTCGAAGCAGATTTCGGCCGTGGCGTCGTCGAGGACGACGACTTCGGACACGACAACGTTGCGCGGCACGTCGAGTTTCGGGGGGACGAGCGCGATCTCGTCGCCCTCTTCAAGCAAGAAAGGAAGGCCCGCCGCGGCTTTCGCGACGAACCTTCCCTTCAAGTTCTTGGTCTTCGCCAGTGTGGCGACGTCCATCCAAGCGCGCATCTAGTCGAGGATTTCGACTTCTACGCGGCGGTCGCTGCGCGATGCCGCAGCACGGACCAAGGTGCGAATCGACTTGATCACGCGGCCCTGACGACCGATGACCTTGCCCGCATCCTCTTCGTTGACGCTGATCTCGATGAGCACCGTGCCGTCTTCTTCTTCCGAAGAGGTGACCGAAAGGTCCTCGGCGTAATCGACCAGCGGCGCGACGATGCTCTCGACCATAGCGGCGAGGTCGTGACTCTGCTCGGTCATGTGACTATTCTTCCGCGGCGTTCTTGATGAGGCGCGCGACGGTGTCGGTCGGCTGCGCACCGCAGGACAGCCAGTACTCGAGACGATCCTGCTGGAAGGAAACGAACGACGGATTCACGCACGGGTTGTAACGGCCGATTTCCTCGATGAAGCGGCCATCGCGCTTGCAGCGGGAATCAGCGACGACAATGCGGTAATACGGGCGTTTCTTCGCACCGTGACGAGCGAGACGAATCTTAACTGCCATGAACACGAACTCCTTTTAACTTATCGTATATCCAGGCTGCGAAAACAGCAACACAGAATGATATGTCTGAAACCAATCTTTGGCAAGACGGCATGTGCAACTCAACCAAAGCGCCACAAAAGCGCAGTTTAACACAGATGCGTTTGGCGCAGGTGCGAGCGGGGATGCGGGGCACATGCGCAGTGCGCGCAACGAGTGTCGTGGGCACGTTAGAGCGAGACAGGCGGCGGGCGGCGGGCGGCCGGGATACAACGCGCGGCGAAAGTGTTGACTGCAAAATCGCACTTGTATACCAAAAATGCTGCAAATCGCAGCTTGTTTATATATACAAGCTGCGAT
>CAMOUE010000165.1 GCA_946626265.1 uncultured Eggerthellaceae bacterium
TTGTTTGCGAATCGGTGACTCCCTTCGGTTTTCGTCACTGCGTGGCTCAAAATCGAGGACAGTCACTGATTTTCGGGCCTGTTTGAGCTTGGGATTGCAAAGCCGCAGGTCAGAAGAACTATACTGTAGAAAGATAATGACTCCTCCCGATTTTGAGCCACTTGCAGCTGCACCTGCGCCGCTGCTCGGCTTGCCTGTGTGCAAAAATGCCGGAGTGAAAGCACGCCTCGCATGCTACCGAAGCACGCCGGCGCGAATCCTGCAACACAAGCAAGACAAAGCCTGCTACTCAAATGTGTTGGTGCCTACTGCTTGGCAAAAGTGTCAGCTGCAAATTCGCACTTGTCTACCTGAGAATGCTGCAAATACGCACTTGTATATATAAACAAGTGCGTATTTGCAGCATTCTCAGGTAGACAAGTGCGAAAAAATAGCTAATACTTTTAATCAGCTTTTATGCCTTTCCCAGCCATTCATAAGGCAATGCAGCTGGTTTATATGCCCGATGCGCGAAACAGCAAAGGCAACACTGAAATGCGAGTCCCGTAGTATTGATGCCTAATTCTTGTATATTGCCAATTAACGGGAAATCAATGTCGTCAGGCAGCTAAAGCAACAACGCGAGAACGCGACAAAGCAACAAAGCAACAAAGCAGCAAAGCAGCAAAGCAGCAAAGCATCGTGCGAACCCCGATTAAGTGCTGGGAGGCGAAAATGGGTGTCGAAATCACACGTCGGAAGTTTGTTGAGGTCACCACGTCTGCAGCTGGGGTTGCAATTGGCGCGGTGTTTCTCGGCGGATGTGCGCAATACGCCTCGGACGCGGCATCGGGTGAAGCCTGGGAAAATGAGCAGAAGGGCCACATGGTCAACGGTGCGCCCAAGTACCAGGACGCCATGAACAAGGCCAGCAAGATCGAAACCGCTCCCGACGAAAGCGAGGCGCTTGCAAAGTTCGTCGTGGTCAGCGACACGCACCTGTCGCTGTCATATGAACCCTACATCGAGCGCGTCCAGAACATGTTCGAAGACATCGCAGAGTTTGCATCTGACAACGACGCGATAATCGTGAACGGCGATATCACGGACAGCGGCTATCCCGAGGAATACGAGAAATTCGCCGAGCTCGCCGAAGCGTCGGGGTTCGCGTACCCTGACGATTTCATTCTGGTAATTGGCAACCACGATCAATTCGACGAGACCGAAGGCGCAGAGGCGACGCCGAACCTCACGGACCTGTTCAGGAAGCAAGCCGGCATCGCCGATCAGGTTCATCCGTATTACGACCGCACTATAAACGGGGTGCATATCGTCGCGCTGGGACCCGACAGCTACCCTGACGACAACTGGGCCCACTTCGGCATCTCGGACCAAGAGGTGACGTGGATGGACGACTTGCTCGATGCCGATCTCGACGCAGACAAGCTGACGCTCGTGTTCATGCATGAACCGCTGTACATGACCGTGCGCCAGACGGACCCGGGCGATTTCGGCCACGAGTGGTCCCTTTCCGACGAAGACAACGAAAACCTCCATGACTGCTTGAAGAAGCATCCAAACGTCATCTTCTTCTCCGGCCACACGCATGCGTTTCCCGATACGGTGCAAATCGACGGCGACGAGCCCCTGTATGTTGGCACGGGGTCGGTCGCATACTGTATCGACGACGTTACCGACGACGTTGAAGGCGCTGGTGAAATGGACACGTATGGCTCATACGGCTGGGAAGTGACGGTTTGGGAGACATGCATCCGCTTCCGCGTGCGCGATTTCCTAGCACATGAGTACTCAGAGCAGGAAAGCGCGATTTACCAGTTCTGACTCTCGCCGTTCTGCCACTAGACGTTCTGACTCTCGCTGTTCTGGAACTGGCCGTTCTGACGTTCGCCGTTCTGGCACCCGCCGTTCTGGCCATCGCCGATTTTTTAGAGCTCGCTCACGAGGTCGGTCATCACGCGTATGGTCTTGTACGGGCAATCGTCGAGCCGCCCGGCGCGGTCAATGATCACGGGCGTGATTCCCGCGTTCGTGGCGCCGTCGCCGTCGGCTTCGGGCAAATCGCCGACGTGGTAGGCGTCGCACGGCTGCGCGCCCATGCGCTCCAGCGCGATTTCGAAAATCTCCTTGCCCGGTTTTCGGTAGCCGACGGAAGCCGATGAGACGACCTCGTCGAAGTAGGGGAGGTAGCCCATCTCGCGGACGAGGTTCTCGAGCGTCTTGTCCCAATTCGAGATGATGCCGAGCCTGAAGCCGCGCCTCTTGAGGCCCTTCAGCGTCGCCTCGACGTCGGGGTACAGCGACCAGCATTCGGGCTTCAGGTACTCGTCGTAGACGGCCTGCGCCAAGCCGGGCACGTCGTCCTCGATTCCGCAGTAGTTGGCGAGCATCGTGTACATGTCGAGCCAAATCTGCACGGCGCGCTCGTGCACGCACCAGAAGTCGCCGTCCCGCATGTACTCGGCATCGTAGAACGCGTCGACGTCGGCCATGCACGGCTCCACGTCCCTGACCGTGATGTCGTACCCCCGGCGCCGCGCCACGATGGCGAAAACGTCGGGAACGGGCGGGTCGGCGCGAAGAAGCGTGCCGCCGGCGTCGAAGAATACCACTTTTCCGTTTTCCATAGATGCTACCGTCCTGGTTTGGCGCGTACCGGCAAATCATACCGCGAAACCAGGCGCAAGCGTCGGGAAGACGATGGCGGGTCGCCGGCGGGCTGTGCCCGCGGGCGCCACGCTTCGCCATGAGCGCGCCGTACTTCGCCTCCTTCGTGAAGCCGGGGTTCGCGTTCGACACGAGCATGTTGCGCATGTCGCTCACCGTCGAGGCGAATCCGAAGACGACGGGCGTGCCCGGGCGCACCGTCTGGGCGAAAACGTTCAGGCCGAGGAATTCCGCGCAGGCGAGCGACACGTTGCCCGCAAGCGAGATGGGGCCGGTGGCGCCTGCCATGTTTCCCGGAGCTATGACCAGGGGCTGGCCGTTTTTCGCGCAAACCTCGATGGTGTCGAGCGTGTTCTCGGCGAAATAGGCACGGTTGCCTTCCACGCGAACGCCGTTCTCGCGCAGCAGGGCGAGCGCGCCTTCTGAATGCAGGGCTATCCCGATTTCCTCGAGAATCCTCAGCGCGTTGGCGTGGATGAGCTCTACGGCCGCGCTGTCTTTCTCAAGTTCTGTCCTCTTGTCCATGTCTCCTCCTGTCGTGATCATACGGTCATCATGATTACCTTTGACGGCAAAGGAAAAGCCGACGCTTCGATCGGCTTTCCAAATCCCCTGGTTAAGCTAGTCTTCCGTATTCGCCTCCAAGATGCATCCCGGTCGTGCGAAACGCTCGAAGAGCGACTTTATGAGCGAGTAGCAGTAGTCGGCCGCCTTTTCCGCCTTCTCTGTCTTTTCCGTCCCTTGCGCATCGCCGGCGCTTTCGTGCTTGACGAAGACGCCGTCGAACACGGCGACGGTCAGCTCGGCGAGCGTCCTCGCGTCTTCGGCGTCGATGTCCCCTTCGTCGGCAGCGCGCCGCAGGCGCAAGTACTCGCGCCCGGCGAGGTCGCCGCTGAACACGATGCTCACCGTCAGCCCGTCGAATTGCCTGCGCACATCGGGAGACATCTGGTAGTACTCATAGACGCAGTCCTCGAGCGTCTCGCGGTTCTCGCCGAAGAACATCAGCTTGTAGTAGGGCACGTTGTTGAAAGCCTCGCGGATGAACGTCTTCCAAAGAAGCAGGTCCATCTGGATGGACGAGATGTCGGTGCGCGCGTTCTGCGCGAGGAACTCGTCGATGTAGGGCTCGAGGAACCGGATCGACGCGAGCATGATCAGGTGCTCCCTGTTGTAGAAGTGCTTGTAAAGCACCGCGCTCGTGCAGTTCGCCCGTTGCGCGACCTTGCGGATCGTGACGCCCTCGACGCCTTCTTCCTCGAGGATCTCGCTCGTGATCTGGACGTATTTGACTTTGCGCTCCGGGTTCGTGTTCATCTGCCTGCGTGCTCCTAAAGGTAATCGCGATGACCTTTCGGATAGCGGCATTTCGAACTATGTCAATGGGCGTTTTCGACGACGTTTTCGGTAGCGTTTTCGAGTACGATTACGACAGTTTTAGCGGCTGCGTTTCCGGCGGCGCCACGAATGCGGCGCTTCCGGCCCGAGCGGTGACCAGGAGGCTAGACCATGGCTCAGAAGTCCATCTATGAATACATAACCGACAACATCGTCGACGGGCGGCTACCGCGCGACTTCAGCCTCGGACCGTTCCGGAAAGGCGACCGCGCGCTTTTCGCGGACGGCGCCGGCGACGGCATCGCGATCTACCACATGGCGCCCCCCGAGCTGCCACACGACCTACCGGCGCGCATCGCGCGCGGACTCGAGCAGGCGCGCGTCGACGACTACGAGGGGGCGAACGCCACATTCGTCGCGCTGACCGACGAGCACTCGGCGATAACGCTCATCGACGCGATCCAGCAGTACGTGCTCGGGCACGGGGCCGAGCTCGACGCGCAGGCGCTGTGGGCGTACGCGACCTTCCTGCTCTTCATCTCCGACGAGATCGAGCTCGTGAAAGTCGGCCTCTCGTTGCTCGAGCTCTTCGGCGAGCCCGAGGAAGAGGTCAAGGAGGTCGTGCGCACGCTCGGCCTGTCGGACGAGTTCACGATCTTCGCCGCATGGTGCGCGCGCGGTTGGGATAACGGCAACGACGAGCTCTTCCAGCTCGCCAAGAAGGTCGGCGGCTGGGGGCGCATCCACCTAATCGAGATGCTCGAGCCCGAAACGCCCGAAATCCGCGACTGGCTGCTCCGCGAGGGCGTGAAAAACGCCGTGATGCCGGAGTATTCAGCGATTGCGTGCTATGTGAAAGCAGGCGTCCCGCAGCTGCTGGCGGGCGAGATGAGCCACGAGGACTTCGACGCTGCGACGGCAATCGTGCGCGCGGGCTTGCGCGGCGCGCC
>CAMOUE010000166.1 GCA_946626265.1 uncultured Eggerthellaceae bacterium
TCCCTGCAAGTCGGCATCGACCATGAACCAGCCGATGTATGCGTCGTCAGGTTCGGGGTATCCGCAGATCAGATCGAGCACGGCGACCAAATCGCCCTCGCCGTCGTAGAAGCCGACGAAATGGGACTGCGCCCCTTCGACCCCCTTCGAGATGTCGCTCACGATCTCGGTCAGACGCGAGCGCGAAGGTCGGATGCCGAGCTGGCGGTAGTAGCGGAAATTCGTGCGCGCGAGCGAGACGACATCGGCGATGTCGGGCTCGGCGATACGTCGAACGCTGTAGGACGTGCCGAGGGAACCGATGTCGAATCCAGGCGCTTCGGCGGCCGCGTCCTCTCCGAGGCCGAGATCGATGACCTCTCTGAACTGCGTGTCGAACAGTTCGCGGTAGACGCCTCCGCGAGCGAGCAGCTCCTCGTGCGCGCCTTGCTCCGCGATCACGCCGTCCTTCACGACCAAGATGCGATCGGCCTTGAGGATGGTCGAGAGGCGATGCGCGATGACGATGCTCGTGCGACCCACCATGAGCTGCTCGAGCGCCTCTTGGATCGCATGCTCGGATATCGAGTCGAGCGCGCTCGTGGCCTCGTCGAGAATGAGGATCTTCGGGTCCTTCAAGATGACGCGCGCGAGCGACAGCCGCTGCTTCTCGCCGCCCGAGAGCTTCAAACCGCGGTTGCCCACCTCGGTATCGTAGCCGAGCGGCTGCGCCGCGATGAAGTCGTGAATGTTGGCGATCCTGCACGCCTCTTCGATCCGCTCGAACGGCGCATCTTCGCTCGCATACCTCAAGTTCTCCAGAATCGTGCCGTTGAACAGGTACGCTTCTTGGGTGACGACGCCGATTTGCTGACGAAGGTAGGCGAGGTCAAAATCGCGCACGTCGACGCCGGCAATGCTCACCGAGCCCGCGTGCACGTCGTACAGGCGCGGGATGAGATTGACGACCGTCGACTTGCCCGAACCGCTCGGGCCGACGATGGCGAACATCGCGCCGCCCGGCACCTCGAAGTCGACGTCGGACAGCACGAGCCTATCGGAATCGTAGCCGAACGCCACGTGGTCGTAGCGGATCGGCTTGCGTTCGACATCGGGCTTCGCTCCGTTTGCAGGCGACACGATCGCGTTCTCGCGGTCGAGGTAGTCGAAAATGCGCGTGAACAAGGCGAGCGAGCGCGTGAACGTGACCTGCAGGTTCAGAATGGACTCGACCGGGCGGTACAGTCGGTTGACGAGCGCGACCATGGCCGTGACGGTGCCGACGGTCAGCGAGGGGTCGAACTTCTCGATGATCAGAAGGCCGCCCGCGAAATAGATGAGCAAAGGGCCGAGCTGGGTGAACATGCCCATGGCGACGCTGAACAGCGAGCCCGACCGCGTCTCCTTCATGCTGAGGTCGATGACCTCCTTGTTCACATGCTCGAACCTGCGCATCTCGCGGTCCTCGCGCGTGAACATCTTCACGAGCAGCGAACCGCTCACGGAGAGCGTCTCGTTTATGAGCTGGTTCATCTCGTCGGTCTTCGCCTGGGTGCGCGTGGCGTACTTCAAACGCGACTTTCCCGCGCTGCGCGTGGGCAAAATGAGCAGCGGCAGCACCGCGAGGCCCACGATGGCCAGCTTCCAGCTCATGGTGAACAGCGCCACGAGCGTGGTCACGATGGTGGCGATGTTGCTGACGACCTTCGAGAGCGTGCCGCTGACGACGGAGCTGACGCCGCTGATGTCGGTGTCCATGCGCGTGATGACGTCGCCCTGCTTCTCGGTCGTGAAGAACGAGTGCGGCATGTGCTGCAGATGGTCGTACATCTCGTTGCGCATGTCGTAGATGATGCGCTGGGAGATCCACGCATTGATGTAGTTCTCGAGCACGCCGATGAGCTGGCTTGCCACCATGGCGGCGAGCGCTATGAGAAGCAGATCGACGAGATAACCCAAGTCCTCGCCCACGAGAGCCTCGTCGACGATCATGCCCGTGACGATTGACGGCACGAGCCCCACGCCGGCAGCTATGACGATGGCGACGAACACGAGCGCGAACTGCAACCCGTAGGGTTTCAGGTACGAAACGATGCGAAGGAGCAGCTCCTTCGTCACCTTCGGCATGTTCGCCTTCTCCTCGTCGGTTAGAAAGCGCGAATGACCGTGCGGCACCGCCATATTCGCTCCTCACGGTTCGCAGGCGCCAGGCCCGCCGAACTATTAGAATCCGAGGTTGTCGTTTACGAGGATCACGTGGATGCGGCCCTCGTGGCGCGAGAAGCGCGTGATGAGGAACTGGCAGCAGATGGTGTCGGGCGACTTGCAGTCGAAGCACGACCCCGTCTTCGCGCAGGGAGTGGAAAGCCCGAAACGCTGCGCGTTGATGGGGGCGGCCACGTTGCGGGCGCGCTTCATGGCGCCGTCGAGGTCGTCGCATATCTTGTTCATGCCCACGATGAACACGACCTTGCGCGGGCCTTGCGCGATTGCCGAAACGCGGTTGGAGTTGCCGTCGATGTTCACCATGATGCCGTCTTCCGTAATCGCGTTCGCCGAGGCGATGAACACGTCGGAATCATAGGCCGCCAGCATGGCTGCACGCGGATCGGGCTCGATGGCGCGGTCGATGAACTTGTAGTCGCCGGCCTTGAGCGCGTCGACGAGTCCGATCTCGAAAGCGCTCATGCAGCCTCCCATGCCGATCGAGCTTCCCTTGTCGATGAGCTCGAGCGCGCAGGCCAGCGCCTCTTCCTTTGAAGCCGCATAGTATCCCGACATGTTGCGCGACTCGAGGCCCTTGATGACCTTCTGAGCGAGCAGTTCGTTGCGTTTCGTGATGTTGGCGTCCATGCGCATCCCTTCTCTCGTTTACATTGCCATCATTATAAACGTGCGGTTACGTCGGCATTGCAAATATATTGTGCGCAATACTTCCTGGGAGCGTGCGGCAGCCGCGTTCCCCGGTGCGGCCGGGCGGCGGGCGGAACGCTCGCCTACGGCTGCTCGGCGGTAGGGCTTTGCATGACCTGATAGATATTGCCCGCCTGCGCAAGCGGCTACGCGTTCCGCCCGCCGCCCGGCCGCACCGGGGAACGCGGTTGCTGCGCTATCATGGACGCATGGACGAATTCGATTACACAGAACTGTTGAAGGCAGCGGGGTTGGAGCTCGTCGAAACGGACGGGAGGCTCGCACTTACCGATGGAACGTTGACGGTGTGCGGGGATTTCACGCGCATGCTCGGTCGGCTTCGTCCCGCCAACTTGAACCGCGAGCTGCTCGTCAAAGCCGCGAGGATAAAGCACGCCGAGGGCCCGCTCGTCGCCGTCGACGCGACTGCGGGGCTCGGCGACGACTCGTTGCTCCTGGCGGGCGCGGGATTCGACGTGACGATGTTCGAACGCAACCCGGTCATCGCGGCGCTCCTGCGCGATGCGCTCGAGCGCGCCGCGCACCTGCCCGAACTCGCCGACATCGCCGACCGCATGAAGCTCGTCGAAGGCGACAGCGCAACGAAGCTCGCGAAGCTCGAGTCCCGCCCCGACGTCGTGCTCCTCGATCCGATGTTTCCCGCCAAGCGCAAGGATTCGGCCGTGAAGAAGAAGCTGCAGCTGCTCCAGCGCCTGGAGATGCCCTGCGACGACGAGGGGGCCCTCCTCGATGCGGCACGCGCGTCCGGCGCGCGCAAGGTCGTGGTCAAGCGCCCGGCCAAGGGGCCGTACCTCGCCAAAGCGAAGCCGAGCTACTCGCTTTCGGGCAAGGCGATCCGCTACGATTGCTACGCGTAGCGGCTTGCAACCGCGAAACGCCGCACGCCAGGACGGGCTCCGGGACATGCGGCGTTTCGCGTCGGATAGCTAGTCGAGCTCGTAGAGAACGGCCTTCGCCAGATTGGCGAAGCCGGTGTAGAACCCGACGTCGTCACGATCGATTATGTCCGCGCACGCGCGATGCGCCCAGGCATCCAAATGCGCTGCCTTGAAATCGCCCGCACGCTTGAAGTCGCCGGCACGCAGCAGGTGCCCGAGCAGCGAAAACTCCATGGCAATATGGTCGGCCGGCTCGTGGAAGTTGGCGGGAATCGCAAACGAAGTTTCTTCCATCAGGCTTTTTACCTGGAAGAACTCGTTTGCGTACAAGACGCGCTCATCGTGTTTGTAACACGACTCCACAGGTGCGGTCGCCTTGGGCGTGACGCCCAGGAACAGCTCGGCGTACGAGGCGTCCAAGTAGTCGCGCCAAAGCGGCTTGTCGTCGGCCTTGTCGTATGCCGCCAACGCCGAAGACAGCTGGTGCGCCCCGCGCTCGGCGAACTTCTGCGCCTCGGGCGCAAGCCCGGCGACCGGCGAGGCCGCGTAGGCGCGCACGCGTTCTATGAACGCATCGTCCGCCTCGATCTCGAACGCACGCTCGACCAGCTCGAGCACGTCAAGGAACTGGGCCGTCACGCGGCCGGGTTCGATGGTCATGTCCTTCTCCTCCACTCCTCCAGAACCGAAAACTCCGCGGGCGGGCGCACGGAACCGCCCGCGAACGCTTCATGCAAGTTTAATCCAACAGGCAGACGGGCTTCAGGCAATCCCTCTGCTTCTTCGCCCACAGGCACGCCTCCATCTCGTCGTACCCATGGAACGTGTGCGTGGCCAGAGGCGCCGGGTCGAACTTGCCGAGCGCGATCATCTTGAGGTAGCGCTCGTAGATCTCGCGGCCGCCCGTGACCTGCCAGCCGCGGAAGTTGACGGTCTTCATACCTGAGTTCCAGGCGGGAACGGGGATGACGACGTCGTTGTAGTACGCGTTGAGGCTGCACAGCTCGCCGCCGCCGCGCGTGAGCGCCATGGCCTGCCCCACGGCGGAGGCGGGCCCTCCGCACACCATGGGCACGTCGACGCAACCGCCGTTCAAATCCATGATC